>NZ_JAHBDR010000077.1:0-46492 GCF_019956575.1 Pseudomonas sp. A-R-19 | reverse complement strand
GATGTTGTGGGTCAGTTCCAGTGCCCGAGCGAGACGCATAAAAAAATCCGATGCCAGTACAGGCATCGGATTTTGATTTCTTGCGGCCAAAGGTCAAGCGAGAAGGCTTAACTGATCGGCATTAGCCCCAAAGGGCTCCCGTTTTTTGACAACACCAACAAATCACTTCGCCTGGTAAATAATCCCCGGGCTGCACTGGACCATCTGGTAATGATCCGGCAAACCGTTCAGCGCTTCGGAAGCACCGAGGAACAGGTAACCGCCCGGCTTCAACGTACTGTGGATGCGCAACAGGATGTCCTTCTTCACCTCGGCGGAGAAGTAGATCAACACGTTGCGGCAGAACACGATGTCGAACTTGCCCAGGGCTGCGTAGCTGTCCAGCAGGTTGAACGAGCGGAACTCCACCCGGCTCTTGATCGGCGCCTTGATCGCCCAGCGTCCCGGTCCTTTCGGATCGAAATAACGCTGCAGGCGCTCGGGCGACAGGCCGCGGCCGATGGCCAGGCTGTCGTACTCGCCGGTCTTGCAGTTGTTCAGCATGGTGCCGGACAGATCGGTGGCAACGATCTGCACGCCCATCCTCAACTGCCCCATGTTGACCCGCTCGAACTCGTCGATGGACATCGACAGCGAATACGGTTCCTGGCCCGACGAGCATGCCGCCGACCAGATGCGCAGGCGCTGGCCGGGACTGGCCTTGATCGCTTCGGGCAGTACCTTGTTCTTCAAGACTTCAAACGGGTAGGTATCACGAAACCACAGGGTTTCGTTGGTGGTCATGGCATCCACCACCTGCTCGCGCAAACCGCTGCGCGGCTGGGTCTGCATGCGCTGAACCAGCTCACCCAAAGACTTGATGCCTTGCTGTTCCATCAGTTTGTTGAGACGGCTGGAGACCAGGTATTGCTTGTTTTCACCGAGCAAAATGCCACAGGCTTTTTCCAGGAATACCCGGAACTGTTCGAAATCCAAATTACCCGTAGACAATGATGCCGCCTCTTAAATCGTGTTGACTGCCAGGGGCGCGGGCCCCTAGCTGATATCTGCTGCTTTGATCCGGTCGACTACCCGGGATGCCAGGTCATCAGGACGGAATTTGGCCAGGAAGTCATCGGCACCGACCTTCTTGACCATCGCCTGATTGAAAACCCCCGACAACGAAGTATGCAGGATGATATGAAGCTTTTGCATGCGCGGGTCGTTGCGGATTTCCGCCGTCAGGGTATACCCGTCCATCTCCGGCATCTCGATGTCGGAGATCATCATCAGGAACTCTTCTTCCGGCTTCTTGCCCTCGTCGACCAGTTTGCGCAGGTAGTCCAGCGCTTGCCGACCGTCGTTCAACGCCACCACTTCGACGCCGACCGTTTGCAGGCAACGCGTGACCTGCTTGCGCGCCACCGACGAGTCGTCGACCGTCAGCACGCGCAACGACAGCGCCTTGTGCTGGGTTTCGACATCCACCACGCCGACGGAAATCGCTTCCGGCGTCGGCGCCACTTCCGCCAACACTTTTTCGACGTCGATGATTTCGACCAACTGATTGTCGACCCGCGTCACCGCCGTCAGGTAGTGATCGCGTCCGGTGCCCTTGGGTGGCGGATGGATCTCCTCCCAGTTCATGTTGACGATGCGTTCCACCGAGCGGACCAGGAAACCCTGGGTCTTGGTGTTGTACTCCGTGATGATCACGAAGGGGTTGTTCTTGTCCTTCAAAGCACCGGAGCCGGTCGCCATCGCCAGATCAAGGATCGGAATGGTCGCCCCCCGGATGTTCGCCACGCCGCACACGACAGGACTGGACTTGGGCATCAGCGTCAGTTTGGGGCATTGCAGCACCTCCCGAACCTTGAAGACGTTGATCCCGTATAGCTGCTGGCCGTCGAGACGGAACAACAACAGCTCAAGGCGATTCTGCCCCACCAGTTGCGTGCGCTGGTTTACCGAATCCATTACACCAGCCATGCCCAGACTCCTACACCAACGCCAAGTGTTGTTGCGACGCACCTTCATCACTAAACGGCACGGCGCTTGCTTTTTTAATCGTTATGAACACAGAACCGACATTTTTTCGACGCCTGATCACACCCTATCGCAAATTACTCGGCGTGCTGGCGGCTGTTTGCCTGTTCAACGCTGGCAGCCCTGCCCTTGCTGACGCGGTTACCTTGCCTGACATGCTTATCGGCGTCACTCAGGGCTTTCTTGAATTCACCGTAGAAGACTATCTGGCTACCAGTCAAACCGAAGGTCGCTACGAGATCGAGGTCAAGCAGCTCGATCCGCGCATGCACATGCCGATGTGCGACAAGGAATTGACAGCAACGCTGGAGAGTCCCAAGCCACTGGGACGGGTCACGGTGAAGGTGCGCTGCGAGGGCGCCTCCCCCTGGACCGTGTTCGTACCCGCTCAAGTCCGCCTGTTTCGCGATGTCGTGAGCACCGCCCGGCCACTGCGCCGCGCCGCCATTGTCGAGCCTGGCGACGTGGTGCTGCGCGAGCGCGATATCAGCCTGATCAGCCAGGGCTACCTGACCTCCCTCGACCAGGCGATCGGGCAGCGACTGACCCGACCAATGGTCGCCGACCAGGTGATTACCCTGGTGCATATCGAACAGGCCGAGGTTATCCGCAAGGGTGATCAGGTGGTGATTACTGCCCGCAGCGGTACGCTCAGCGTGCGAATGCCAGGCGAAGCCCTGTCAAACGGCAGCCTGAGCGAACAGATACGGGTGAAAAACCTCAACTCCCAACGGGTCATCAAGGCGCAGGTCATGGCGCCAGGGCAGGTGGAAGTGTCCATGTAAGGCTCTCTGCTCATCAGAATGTGGCGCTTGCCGCGGCTGTTCCCTAGACTGTGCTCCATGCAGGGCAAGCGCTGACGCGCGCGAGGTTCATTGATAAATGAGCCTAAAGTTTTCCAGGGAATGGCCGAAACCATGGCAAGCGTCCAAATTCCCAGAGGTTTTTTATCATGGTCATCGATTTCAGCCGATTGAACAGCTCCTCGTCCCTTACGGGCAGTACACGTACCAGCGCCAGCAAGGAAAGCGCCGAAACCGGCAAATCCGCGCCGCTGGAGTCCGCGGCCGAACAGGCCGGTACCGTCAAAAGCGGGGAATCGGTACATCTCAGCAATGAGGCTCAGCAGTTGCAGAAGGTCACCGACAAGCTGCGCGATCAGCCCGCCGTCGACAACGCCCGCGTGGCCGAGTTGAAAGCAGCGATTGCCGATGGCAGCTATAAAGTCGACAGCAACCGCGTAGCCAGCAAACTGCTCAACTTCGAAGCCCAGCGCTAGGCCTCCGCCGGCGCCAGGCTTTTGGACGCTTAAAACCCAAGGCCAGCCATGCACGACACTAATTTACTGCAACTGATCACCGACGACTTTGCTCCAGCGCAACACTTGCTGGAATTACTGCGCACCGAATCCCTCGCCTTGCATGGCCGCGACCTGCCATTGCTCGAGGACATCCTGGCGCAGAAACAGGCATTGATCGTCCTGCTCGAACAGCATGGCCGCAAGCGCAGTGAAATTCTCGCCAGCCTCAACCTGCCGACCAACCGCGGCGGTCTTGAGCAATTGGCCGGCCAGTCGAGCATTGGCGACCAGTTGCTGGCGCAAAGTGACGTGCTGACCGATCTCCTGGCCCAGTGCCAGGCCATCAACGCCAACAACGGTCAATCGATCCTCACTCAGCAGGCCGCTACGGCCACCCAGCTGAAAATCCTCAATGGCGGTGAAACCCCGGCGCTTTACGATGCCAGCGGAACATTCTCCAAGCTTGCTAAGCCGAGGCCGCTCAGTCAGGCTTAGGCCGCTCGATGAGCCCGCTCTATCCAAGACGCGAAAGATGCTGGCAAAATGCTGGCCAGTCGTAGTCAAATTTTGTCTGGAGATTGATTAACCGTGTCCAATGCCTTATCCGTGGATGATTCGCCGCAGCCACCCAAGGTGCTCTCCACGCCCTTGGAAATCTCCAGCAACCTGCGCCAGCTGCTCGAAAGCCATGACCCGCTGATCATCACGTTCCACGAGCGCAGCCAGCGCTTCCAGAGTTATCTGGTGGACCTGGACCGTGACAGCAACATGATTGCCCTGGACGAAATGATCCCCCGCGATGGCGAACGCTACCTGATGGCCGGCGAACCATTCAGGGTCGAAGGCTTCCACGAAGGCGTGCGCATCGCCTGGGAAAGCAACGGCCAATTGACCATCGACGAATCCGGTGGCAGCCGCTGCTATCGCGGCCCCCTGCCCGATGAAGTCTCGTACCACCAGCGCCGCAATGCGTTCCGCGCGGCGTTGAAGCTGGCACAACTGGTCAACGTCAACCTCGACGGCGAAAAGCTCAAGGCGCCCATCAGCGGCAAGCTGCTGGATATTTCCGCTACCGGGTGCAAATTGCGTTTCGACGGCGACATCACCGGCAGCCTGCAACTGGGCCAGGTTTACGATCGCTTCAACGCCGACCTGCCCTTTGGCAAGATGACCGCTCCAGTCGAGTTGCGTTACCTGCACTTCGAAGAAAGGATCTCCACTACGTTCGCCGGCGTTCGCTTCCACAACATGAGCGGACTGGTGCAGCGTCAGGTCGAACGCTTCGTCTACCAGTTGCAGCGCGAAGCACGTCGGTTCGACAAAGACGACATGTAACAGAGCGCCAACAAAAAACGGGCAGTCCCTTGCGGTGACTGCCCGTTTTTTTATGCCTTGGATTTAAGGCCTGGCCTCACTGAAGTTAGGGTCCCGCCCTGTATCAGGGTCTTGCGGTGGTTGATCGGTTTCAGCTTCGGTTACATCAGCCTCAGGTTCTGATTCAGGCTCTGGCCCGGCACTCACCGGGTTTTGCATCTGATCCTGCACTACCTGCTCATCAACACGCGGGTCGAGGCAAGCCACCAGTGGTGAACTCGTCATGTTGTCTGGCATGGCCACGTGATGCAGCGGCGCATCTTCCACCTGATGCAGGTTGGTCACCGCTTTCGGGCGAATCCGCCACACCAGCACCAACGCAAAGAAACTGAAGAAGGCATACAGCATCTGGCTGCCGAACAGCTTCATCAGCACACCAGCCACCAGCGGCCCGATACTCGCGCCAACACCGTAGGTCACCAGCAACATCGCCGTCAGGGACACCCGGCGATCGCCTTCGACGTGGTCGTTGGAGAACGCTACTGCCAACGGATACAGGCAGAACTGCACCAGCGAACAGATAAAACCGGCGATAAACAGAACCTCAAGCGGCACCTGCGGCATGATCGCCAGCGGCAGTGCAGCCAGGGCCAGGCTGAAAGCGAAACTGCGGATCAACACAGCCCGATCGTAACGGTCGGACAACCAGCCCAACGGCCACTGCACCAGCAACCCGGCAAAAATGCAGCTACCCATGAACAGACCGACCTGCTCCGTGGATAACCCTTGCTGCGAGGCATACAGCGGCGCCAGACCGTAGAACGAACCGACGATCAGGCCCGCCCCGAGCACCGTGCTCAATGACTGCGGCACGCGCTTGATAAAGAACCGTGGCTCCATGGGTGCCGGATGCAAGGGTGCCGGGTGAATCCGGCGGGTCAACGCCACGGGCACCAGGCACAGGGCGAAACACAGGGCGACCAGCATCAGCAGCTCCAGCCCCAGCGCCGGGTGCATGACCAGAATCAGTTGCCCCATGACCAAGCCCAGGTAAGAGGCAATCATGTAGCCGCTGAACACCAACCCGCGCTGCTTGGCCTCGGCCTGCTCGTTCAGCCAGCTCTCGATCACCATGTACTGGCACATCATGCCGAGGCCGACGATCACCCGCAGGAACAACCAGGCCGGCAGCCAATCGATCAGGCCATGCCCCAACACCGCCGCGCCGACGATCCCGGCACAGGCCGAATAGGCCCGGATATGCCCGACCCGGGCAATCAACCGGTGACCGATCTTGCCCCCCAGCACCAGGCCGAAGTAGTTGGCGGCCATCAGCGCACCAACCCACAGGCTGTCGACATGGTCGGCAGCCAGGCGCAGGCCCAGGTAGGTACTCAACAGGCCCGAGCCGATCAACATCATCAGCGAGGCGAAATACAGCGCTCGAAAGGATTTCCAGATTTGGCGCATCGGCGTTCCGAGCGGCTCCTTGCAGTGAGAATCGGCTATCGCTAAACGATAGCCGGATGTCGACGGATCGTCAGGCCTGGGCGGCTAAAACACGCCGTTCCCAGGGAGTAATTTCATCGTAGAAGCTGGTCAGTTCCAGGGTCTTCGAGGCGATGTAGCCTTCGATGAATTCCGTACCGAACAGTTCCTTGGCCAACTGGCTACGTTTCAGACGCTCCAGTGCCGCATGCAAGGTACACGGCAACGAAAGATTGTCCGGCACCTGGAACTCACCCTGGATCGGCGCGCTCGGTTCCAACGCGTTCTCGATGCCATGCAAACCCGCCGCCAGGCTGGCGGCAATCGCCAGATACGGATTGGCATCGGCCCCCGGCAAGCGGTTCTCGACCCGACGGGCCACCGGCAGGCTGGCCGGAATACGCAGGCCAGCCGCACGGTTGTCGTGGGACCAGCAGGCATTATTCGGTGAGGCGTATGGGTGGCACAAGCGCTGGTAGGAGTTCACGTTCGGCGCAAACAACGCAGTGAAGTCGGCCATGCAGGCCTGCTGACCGGCAATGAAGTGGCGGAAGATGGCCGTCTCCTGCCCCGCCTCATCACTGAATACGTTACGCCCCGAATCAATTTCGACGACGCTCTGGTGAATATGCATCGAACTGCCCGGCGTATGCGCCAGCGGCTTGGCCATGCACACCACGCTCAGGCCGTGCTTGAGGGCAACTTCCTTGAGCAAGTGCTTGAACAGGAACGTCTGGTCAGCCAGCAGCAATGGATCGCCGTGCAGCAGATTGATCTCGAACTGGCTCACGCCCATCTCGTGCATGAAGGTATCGCGAGGCAAGCCCAGGGCCGCCATGCACGCGTAGACCTCATTGAAGAAGGGGCGCAGCCCATTGTTGGAGCTGACGCTGAACGCCGACTGACCGTCCTCGCGACGACCGTCCAGCCCCAGCGGCGGCTGGAACGCCTGAGTCGGATCGGTATTGGGGGCGAAGATAAAAAACTCGAGCTCGGTTGCCACCACTGGCGCCAGGCCGCGAGCGGCGTAACGGGCGATGACCGCCTTGAGCTGGCCACGGGTCGACAGATTGGAGCTGGTGGTCGTGCCCAGTTCATCCGCGTCGCAAATGGCGAAGGCCCGTGGTGGGTTGCTCCAGGGCAGGCGATGGATTTGTGCAGGGTCCGGGATCAGCGCCAGATCACCATCATCGCTGCCGTAAAACCGCGCTGGCGGGTATCCGCCCATGATGCATTGCAGCAGCACACCCCGCGCCAGCTGCAAACGTCGACCGTCGAGAAAACCCTCGCTGGTCATCACCTTGCCCCGTGGAACGCCATTCAAATCCGGCGTGACACATTCAACTTCATCAATGCCCGTCAATCGCTGCGCGAGTGAACTCAGGCCAACGGTCGTCATGACGCTATCCTTGTTATTGTGCGGGCCGCGAACGGCGACCGTACAAAATAGGCTCCGCGTGTTCGGAATTTCAAGCAGCGTCGATAAATATGCTACCTGTCAGGGCAGGTACAGGCGGAACACACCACCACCCAACGGTCCGCCATTGCTGATTTCGGTACGCCCGCCGACGCCGTTGCGTTGATGCAACGCGGCAATACGCCCGGCAAAGTACAGGCCCAACCCGGTGCTGCCGGTGGTTTGATTGATGCCCTGCACGTAATCGGCCTGACGCTCGATCATCTGCGCCGGATACCCCTGGCCATCGTCATTGATGGTCAACACCAACTGCCCGGCTTCGTCGCTGACGCTGATCAGAACGGCATGCCGTGCAAAGCGGATCGCGTTGTTGATGCAGTTGGCCAATACCGACGCGATCAACTCACGGTCGAAGAAACCCAGCGGGCTCAACGGGTCCACTTCAAAGGTAGCCATGATGCCGCGGCTGGCGAACACTTCCTGATGGCAAGCCAGTTGCGCTTCGATGAAGTCGTCCAGTTCATGGTAGGCCGGCTGCAACGGCAACCGGTTGACGCCAAGCTTATACAGCCCCAGCAACTGCACCAGCATGCCGTTGAGGTGGGCGAACTCGAAGTCGATCACGCCCTGCTCCGGCGTCTGTTGCGCCGACGCCGGCAACCGCGCCAGCCACTGGCTGTGGGCCTGCATCAGCATGGCCAGCGAGTTCTTCATGTCGTGCACGGTAGAAGCGATTACCGTGGAGAAATCCAGTGCCTGCTCATTGTCATTCATTGGCCAAACGCCTTGCTTTTAAGCTTCTGATAACGCGGATAGCGCGCGTCGGAGTCGGGCATCAGGCCGACCATTTTCAGGCAGGTCCGGCATTCTTCCAGCTCGGCCGAAGGAGCGCTGGTATCGGTGCCGTGCAACAACGACTGCGCCAGGTTCAGGGCAATACTGATGTTCTTCGGTTGCATCGCCAGGGCTTTGCGGAACACCTGCCGGGCCTCCACCAGATTGCCGGTCTTGTACACGCGCACACCTTGACGGTTGAGTTCCGCGGCGGCGTTGCCGGAATTGAGGATGTTCGGGTCGTCGGTCTGCTTGGCGATGTCCTTCATGACCGCCGGATCGTCGCCGTAGATTTCCACGCAGTTTTTCAGCATCGCGGTGCCGGCTTCGGTCTGCCCGAGCATTTTCAGCTGCTTGGCCACCAGCAACGCCGCTTCGGCGCTCATGAATTGCTCCATGCCATCGAGGCGCAACAGCGCCTGCTCGGTGAGCTTGTCAGCCGTTTCCGCATCATTGATCAGCATGCTGGTGGCCTTCATCAAGCGCGCACGAATTTGCAGGCCAGGGTCGCCAGGGTTGTCCTTGGCCACTGCGCTCAGCGTGGTATTGATTTCCAGTCGGGTGCGGGTGTCCAGCCCCCTGTCGCTGCCCTTGCTGATCAAGGCATGAGCCAGGCCGAGGTTGCTTTCAGGATCCTTGAAACGCGACTGCGCGCCTTGGGCTACAGCCTGACGATAGGCTTTGGAGGCGGTGTCAAAGTCCTCGTTGGTCATCGCCAGCTTGCCGAGCATCGCTTGCCGGCGCACCGCCAGCGGCGACAAGCGAATCGCCTCTTCCAGAACGCGCTGCGCACCCTTGGTGTCGCCTTCGGCGACCAGCACGTCAGCCATGCCGTCATACAGCGACGGCATCATCGGGAAGACTTTCAGGGCTTTCTCGTAAATGCCTTTGGCCTGCCCGACCTGGCCGCGTTTGAACAGCAACTTGCCCAACCCGGCAAACGCCCATGGCAAAGGACGGTCGGCAATGATGCCGTCGTACAGCCGCTCCAACGCTTCGTTCTGATTGAGGTCGCGCAGGGCATCGGCACGATAGCGCAGGCACAGGGGCGAATAGCGGATGTCTTGCTTGCACAGGGCGATGCAGGCGTTGAGCACCTCCATCGGTTTGCCCCGGTCGAGGGCCTGCAGGATCGGCTTGAGCAGGGTCTTGCGCTGCTCCAGGCGCTCCAGGCGCTGGGCCAGGCTGGAACGGTTGAACGGCTTGGTCAGGTAGGCATCGGGCTCATGCTCCAGCGCACTGAGCACCATGGCCTGGCTGGTTTCGGCGGTGACCATGACGAACACCGCTTCATGGCTGATCAGCTTTTCTTCCATCAGGTCTTCGAGCACCTGCTGGCCGTTCTTCTTGCCGTCGCCCAGATGAAAGTCCTGCAGGATGAAATCGTAGGCCTTCTGCGAACACATTTTCAGCGCCTGTTCGCCGGTATCGGCAGTGTCCACTTCCTTGACGCCCAGTTCGCGCAGCATCGACCTGACCGAACTGCGGAAGTCCGAGAAATCATCGACGATCAAAAAACGCTTTTGGTGATACGACAGCATCGAAGATTTCCAGGCAATTGTTAGAAGAAGAACCCAAAGGCAAATACACGGACGGACTCAGCTTCGCAGCCCCTGTTTTGGCGCGCAGATGATAACTGGTGGCACTAGGCTATCAAACACCTTCTCATAGAGATGAGCCCGCCCAAGCCAACCGCAACAGACCAAGTGGCCCCTGACTGTCCGGGTTATCGGCCAACAATGGCGTTACCTTGAGAACCTTCCCCAACGCTTACCCTGAATAAGTAGAGGCGTTACTGAAAACGAGATATCGCGCACAAAAAAGCCCCGCCGGATGCAAATTTCCGACGGGGCTTTTCCGGACAGCAAAGTGCTGATGAATGATGGTGTCCCAGGGCAGGTTCGAACTGCCAACCTTCCCCTTAGGAGGGGGATGCTCTATCCAATTGAGCTACTGAGACACAAGTCGGCCGCGAAGAAACGCGACGCGATGGACGGCGTGCATGTTAACGGCCGGGCCTGCTTTTGTCATGTCGTCCGTAGGCTTTTTAAGTGTAGGCAGACGCCTCGGCCGGGCGCGGACTTGTTTACCGTGCAAATTGCATCACCTCAAAAAGCCATCATTGCAAAATGCAAGATCGAGCTTTCGCGTAAATATGTTAATTCATTGTTTTTAAAGAATTTAATTGCCGATAGACTCTGGCATGCGAGCTGCTTCTGCTGTTCTCCACAGAACAACGGAGGCCCGCCTCATGAACAGTGCCCTTTTACTCTCGAATGCAATCGCCCTGACGGTTTTGTTGGGTTTTCATTTTATCCCCGAGAGTGGTGCTACGCAGGTTGCCCAGCGGATGCCACATTACCTTCAACTGCAAAAAGCGCCGCAGTTGGCCGTGATGAGCGACCAGCACGGCTTTGTCAGCCAGGAGGTCAGCCAGGAAAACATCCCACTGCCGACTCCACCTGCCGAACGTTTGGTTTTTTGAATGACCCCCACCAGGAGCACAGCATGTCCAAATCAGCCGCGAGTTTCTTCATCCTCGCCTTGTCGAGTGGCATTTTTCATCTGTCATTGACCCAGGACATGGTCGTCACCCTCCCCCTGATCGCCTGTGGTGTATTCACTGCTCTGTTCGTGCTCGCATTGATTGCCGGGCGCAAGATCAAGTTTGATCCGGTGCTGCGTTAATCCTGGCTTGGCAGACCCGGTGCGAGGGCCTGCCATCCATCCCCAATTCAGCCCCTCTATACGACTCCCCCTAGTAAATCGGCCATTTGCCACTATTCTGTAGAGGTAAGGAACAGTGATCGAGTGCGCTGTTTTCTGCCTGCCGGACACCTTTCGTCGGGCGGAGAAAGCGCTAAGCGATACGGCCCGGTCGAACTTTTCAAACCAGTCCGCATTTCTGATAATTGGTGCTGGCAGAACGCCTTTATCCAGTTCAATATTTGTCACAGAATTGACGCCAAGGATCTGGCTGGTTTGAGGCATGATGCGCGCCTCTATCAATTCAGGTTGAACATTTGGTCAGAGCGCTTGTCCTACCAGACATCCTGCGGCCAATCCCGAAAACCGCTCCCCTGAACTAACCGGTTAAATATATGCGCCCATTGAAACAGGCAATTTATTCCAGCCGTACGGCTGACAAGTTCGTCGTACGTCTGCCAGACGGAATGCGTGAACGCATTGCCGAGGTGGCTCGCAATCATCATCGCAGCATGAACTCCGAAATCATTGCGCGCCTTGAGCAGAGTCTTATTCAGGAAGGCGCACTGGGAGAAGAGTTGAGCATGCGCCTGGACAGCCCGGAGCTTTCCTTGCATGAGCGCGAGCTGCTGCAACGCTTCCGCCAACTCTCCCATCGACAGCAGAACGCCCTTGTTTCGCTGATCGCTCATGATGCTGAAATGGCCGCCGACGCGTCCTGATTCAGCCTGAAAGCTCAAGCCAGCCTGATCGCTGGCTTTTTTTTGGGCTTTTACTGGACGCAGCCTCCTGCAGGAGCTGGCTAGCCAGCGATGGTCGCCAACGATAACGCGTGTGACCTGGATAAACGCGGCGCACCTGGGTCCATCGCCGGCAAGCCGGCTCCTACAGTTCCCCAGCGCTCAAACGCAGTCACTTGTAGGAGCTGGCTTGCCAGCGATGGTCGTTAACGATAACGCGTGTGACCTGGATAAACGCGGCGCACCTGGGTCCATCGCCGGCAAGCCGGCTCCTACGGGGATTGCGTTATCGGTGCTTCCCGGGGTTGCCCGAAATCCGGGCACAAAAAACCCGCCAATTGGCGGGTTTTCAATGAGCAGGACTTCAGAGCAGGAAGATTGTCGCAAGCCCGAGGAAGATGAAAAAGCCGCCGCTGTCGGTCATGGCGGTAATCATCACACTCGCACCCATTGCCGGATCGCGCCCCATCTTCGCCAGGGTCATCGGGATCAAGACCCCCATCAACGCCGCCAGTAGCAGGTTGAGCGTCATCGCGGCGGTCATCACCACGCCCAATGACCAACTGCCATAAAGCAGGTAGGCAACCACACCAATCACCCCGCCCCAGATCACGCCGTTGATCAGCGCGACCGCCAACTCCTTGCGCATCAGGCGCGAGGTGTTGCCGGTGCTCACCTGGTCCAGCGCCATGGCGCGAACAATCATGGTGATGGTCTGGTTGCCCGAGTTGCCACCAATGCCCGCCACGATCGGCATCAACGCCGCCAGCGCCACGAGCTTCTCGATCGAACCCTCAAACAGACCGATGACCCGGGAGGCTACGAACGCGGTAATCAGGTTGATCGCCAGCCAGGCCCAACGGTTACGCAGGGATTTCCAGACCGAGGCAAAAATGTCTTCTTCTTCACGCAGACCCGCCATGTTGAGAACTTCGCTTTCGCTCTCTTCACGGATCAGGTCGACCATTTCATCGATGGTCAGACGGCCGATCAGCTTGCCGTTCTTGTCGACCACGGGCGCGGAGATCAAGTCGTAACGCTCGAACGCCTGGGCGGCATCGTAGGCGTCTTCGTCCGGATGAAAGCTCACCGGATCGCTGGCCATCACCTCGGACACCTGTTTGTCCGGGTCGTTGACCAGCAAGCGCTTGATCGGCAACACACCCTTGAGGACGCCGTCGTAATCGACCACGAACAGCTTGTCGGTGTGGCCCGGCAACTCCTTGAGACGGCGCAGATAACGCAAGACCACTTCAAGGCTGACATCCTCGCGGATGGTCACCATCTCGAAGTCCATCAGCGCACCGACCTGCTCCTCGTCATAGGACAGAGCCGAACGCACGCGCTCGCGTTGTTGCTGGTCGAGGGTCTCCATGAGCTCATGAACGACGTCTCGCGGCAGCTCGGAGGCCAGGTCAGCGAGTTCGTCGGCATCCATGTCCTTGGCGGCTGCCAGGAGCTCGTGATCGTCCATGTCGGCGATCAGCGACTCACGAACCGAATCGGATACTTCAAGGAGGATGTCGCCGTCGCGATCGGCCTTGACCAGTTGCCAGAGCGTCAGACGATCATCCAGCGGCAAGGCTTCAAGGATGTAGGCAACGTCGGCGGAGTGCAGGTCATCGAGCTTGCGTTGCAACTCGACGAGATTCTGCCGGTGGACCAGGTTCTCGACCCGGTCATGATGCGGGCCTTCCTGGCGGTGAGTCAGGTCTTCTACTACTCGCTGGCGCTGCAGCAATTCAACCACCTGAGCCAGGCGATCCTGCAAGCTTTCCTGCGTTTTCTTTACTTCGATTTCAGACATAGGCGAACTCCACTCCCAGCAGCGGGGCACGCCGGAAGGATCAATCAGTCAATTCATGATTGGTAAAACGGGGTACTGAGTAACTACTGGGTAAGTCCATGGAGGTATTCCACAAGCCCCGGCGGGGCTGACGGGCGTAATGATACACCGCCTGACGGTTTTAAACGTTAAAAAATCGCGGCTGAAACAAGCGCTTGCACAACAAACTTGAGCATCGTCCTGATCCGTGAAAATGCGACGACGCATCCAGAAAAGAAAACACACCTCCTTTTCGAAAATTGTAGCCGCTACCCTTGATAAGGAACGTCATGGAGGACGCCTGATGCCATCAGTTGCACGATTCTTTTTGCTTTTCACCCTGCTCAACCCCCTGCCCCCGGCGCTCGCTACCACTGTTCAGCGCTGCGAGGCGGCCAATGGGCGCACTACCTTCACCACACTGGGTTGTGCCGCGGGAGAGAATGTTTCACTTCAGGACGCCCGCGCCTTTACGCCAGGCAGCACGAGGGCGCTTATGCCGCCAGCCGAACCCCGCGAAACATCAGGAATGAAAATCCAAAGGAAAGAGCCGACCGTGGTCGGTCAGGTGCAGGACAAGTGTGGAAACCTGATCAGTGCCAGGCAGCGCCGAGAGGCGATCATCAATCGACGAGTAATCGCCGGCATGAGCCAGCAAGACGTCGAAAGCGCGCTCGGCAAGCCGGACAAGATCAGTATTCGCAATTCAGCCACGAGCTACCGTTACGACACCCTGCGAGGCCGCAGCGCTCAGGTGGAGTTCGACGAGAGGGGATGCACGAAAGGAAAAGCCAAATCCCAGACGGCAAAAAGCCCGCATTAAATGCGGGCTTTTTGTTTGTATGGTGCACTCGACAGGATTCGAACCTGTGACCGCTCGGTTCGTAGCCGAGTACTCTATCCAGCTGAGCTACGAGTGCAATTTGTGTTTTTATACCAGATCACAACTGGTTGAAGCCAAGTTACTTACATCGCTGTAACTAACTCTTAAATGGTGCACTCGACAGGATTCGAACCTGTGACCGCTCGGTTCGTAGCCGAGTACTCTATCCAGCTGAGCTACGAGTGCATTTGTTGCCGCGCATTATAGGCCGTCTAATCTCTATGTCAAACACTTTTTCTAGTAATTTCAACAACTTACCGAAGAAGCCAGATTACAACGTACTACGCAAATAATGGCGGAGAACGGGGGATTCGAACCCCCGACACCCTTTTGAGGTGTACTCCCTTAGCAGGGGAGCGCCTTCGGCCACTCGGCCAGCTCTCCGCAACACGGGGCGTATATTAACCAGCTTCTTCCCCGTTTGCAAACATAAAAAACGATAAAAATTAATGGCTTGGTTCTTCGTCCTTCTCTTTCTTGATACGCAGGTAAATTTCTTCCCGGTGAACAGCCACCTCTTTGGGGGCATTAACACCGATGCGCACTTGATTTCCTTTGACGCCGAGCACGGTCACGGTGATTTCGCCATCACCGATAATCAGGCTTTCTGCGCACCGACGAGTCAGAATCAGCATACCTTTCTCCTCACGCATTTCATTTCAGGGACAACAGTCTGCAAAAAAAAGGCACTCGACCTACAACCAAAACGGTCGAAGTCCTACATGCCTGAGTATTGACTAGCGCGAGCAAAAGAACAGCCAACGGGTCGCGCCTTTCAAAAAACAAAGGGCGCGGTCAGACCGCGCCCTTTGGCAAACGCATCACTCGCCCTGGCGGGCCGGTGCATCCAGTTCGAAAGCCGTATGCAGGGCGCGCACAGCCAGTTCCAGGTACTTCTCTTCGATCACTACGGAGACTTTGATTTCCGAGGTCGAGATCATCTGGATGTTAATGCTTTCCTTGGCCAGGGATTCGAACATGCGGCTGGCCACGCCTGCGTGAGAGCGCATGCCAACGCCAACGATCGACACCTTGGCGATCTTGGTGTCGCCCACGACCTCACGGGCACCCAGCTCACCAGCGGTCTTTTCCAGCACGGCTTGCGCCGCCTGGTAGTCGTTGCGGTGCACGGTGAAGGTGAAGTCGGTGGTGTTATCGTGCGCGACGTTTTGCACGATCATGTCGACTTCGATGTTCGCGGCACTGATCGGGCCGAGAATCTTGAAGGCAACGCCCGGGATGTCTGGCACGCCACGGATGGTCAGCTTGGCTTCATCGCGGTTGAAAGCGATACCGGAAATGATCGGCTGTTCCATGGTTTCCTCTTCATCAATAGTAATGAGGGTGCCCGGACCCTCCTTGAAGCTGTGCAGTACGCGCAGCGGAACGTTGTACTTGCCGGCGAACTCGACCGCGCGGATCTGCAACACCTTGGAACCGAGGCTGGCCATTTCCAGCATCTCTTCAAAGGTGATCTTGTCCAGGCGCTGGGCCACGGACACCACACGCGGGTCGGTGGTGTAGACGCCGTCGACGTCGGTGTAGATCTGGCATTCGTCAGCCTTCAGGGCTGCCGCCAGCGCCACGCCGGTGGTGTCGGAACCGCCACGACCGAGGGTGGTGATGTTGCCGTGCTCGTCGACGCCCTGGAAACCGGCGACAACCACCACACGACCTGCCTTCAGATCACCACGAATCTTCTGGTCATCAATCTGCAAGATACGCGCTTTATTGTGCGCGCTATCCGTCAGAATCCGCACCTGGTTGCCGGTGTACGACACCGCTGGCACGCCACGCTTGATCAGCGCCATGGCCAACAGGGCAATCGTCACCTGCTCACCGGTGGAAACGATCACGTCCAGCTCGCGCGGAACCGGTTGGCCGTCACCACTGATTTGCTTGGCCAGATCGATCAGACGGTTGGTTTCGCCGCTCATTGCAGACAGCACAACCACCAGGTCATCGCCGGCATCGCGGAATTTCTTAACCTTGTCGGCGACCTGCTCGATTCTCTCGACAGTGCCGACCGAGGTGCCTCCAAATTTCTGTACGATCAAAGCCATTTCAAAGCCGCCTCTGCCCATGAAGGGCGCCCAAATAATCACTCAAACAGCGTTGCGGCCCGCCACTAGACTACGAGCCGCAAGTACTGCCTTATAGACCCTGCTCTACAAACGGAACGGTCAGGGCCAGTGCCGCATCCAGTGCGCCAGCGTCGGTACCGCCGCCTTGCGCCATGTCTGGACGACCACCACCCTTCCCGCCCACTGCCGCAGCGGCTTGCTTCATCAAATCACCGGCTTTGAGTTGGCCAGTCAGGTCTTTGGTTACGCCTGCAACCAGAACGACCTTTTCCTCATGGACACTGCCGAGCAGGATCACTGCGCGGCCGAGTTTGTTTTTCAGTTGATCGACCAGCGCCAGCAGCGCCTTGCCATCCTGACCGTCCAGACGCACGGCCAGCACTTTCACGCCCTTGACGTCCAGCGCCTGGGCCGACAGATCGTCGCCCGCGGCACTGGCAGCCTTGGCTTGCAACTGCTCGAGTTGCTTCTCCAGCAGACGGTTGCGCTCCAGCACAGCCGACAGCTTGTCGATCAGGTTGTCGCGGCTGCCCTTGACCAGGTTGGCCGCTTCCTTGAGTTGTTCTTCCGCCGCGTTCAAGTAGGCCAGCGCTTGCGCACCGGTGACTGCCTCAATACGACGCACACCCGAAGCCACACCGCCTTCACTGATGATTTTCAGCAGGCCGATGTCGCCGGTACGGTTGGCGTGGATACCGCCGCACAGCTCGACGGAGAAATCGCCGCCCATGCTCAGTACGCGCACGTTGTCGCCGTACTTCTCGCCGAACAGCGCCATGGCGCCTTTTTGCTTGGCGGTTTCGATGTCGGTTTCTTCGGTTTCAACAGCGGAGTTCTTGCGAATCTCGGCGTTGACGATGTCTTCCAGCGCTTTGATCTGCTCAGGCTTGATCGCTTCGAAGTGGCTGAAGTCGAAGCGCAGGCGCTGGCTGTCGACCAACGAGCCTTTCTGTTGAACGTGATCGCCCAGCACTTTACGCAATGCTGCGTGCAGCAAGTGGGTGGCCGAGTGGTTCAGCGAAGTGGCGTGACGCACGTCGGCCTCGACGTGGGTCTCCACCGGTGCGCCAATGATCAGGCTGCCGGAGGCCAGCACGCCGTGGTGCAGGAACGCGCCGCCGGTCTTGGTGGTGTCACGCACGTCGAAACGCGAAGCGCCAGCCTGCAGGTAACCGCAGTCACCGACCTGGCCACCGGATTCGGCGTAGAACGGCGTCTTGTCGAGAACGATCACGCCCTCGTCGCCTTCGCTCAATACGTCGACCGACTGGCCGTTCTTGTACAGGGCAACGATTTTTGCCGAGCCACTGGTATCGGTGTAGCCGGTGAATTCGGTGGCCACATCAACCTTTACCAAGGTGTTGTAGTCCAGACCGAACGAGCTGGCCGAACGCGCACGAACACGCTGGGCTTCCATCTCACGCTCGAAGCCGACTTCGTCGATGGTCAGCTCGCGCTCACGGGCGATGTCGGCGGTCAGGTCCATCGGGAAACCATAGGTGTCATACAGTTTGAACACCACGTCGCCCGGCACCACGGTGCCTTTGAGTTCAGCCAGGTCCTGTTCGAGAATCTTCAGGCCGTGCTCCAAAGTCTTGGAGAACTGCTCTTCTTCGGCCTTGAGTACGCGCTCGATGTTGCTCTGCTGCTTCTTCAGTTCCGGGAAGGCTTCGCCCATCTCGGCGACCAGCGCGGCAACGATCTTGTAGAAGAAGCTGCCGGTGGCGCCCAGCTTGTTACCGTGACGGCAAGCACGACGAATGATCCGGCGCAGCACGTAGCCACGGCCTTCATTGGACGGCAGGACACCGTCGGCAATCAGGAAACCGCACGAACGGATATGGTCGGAAACAACTTTCAGCGAAGACTGATCGCCATTTTCACAGCCGATCGCCTCGGCCGACGCGCTCAGCAGGTTCTTGAACAGGTCGATTTCGTAGTTGGAATTGACGTGCTGCATCACCGCACTGATCCGCTCCAGGCCCATGCCGGTGTCGACCGACGGCGCTGGCAACGGATGCAACACGCCATCGGCGGTGCGGTTGAACTGCATGAAGACGTTGTTCCAGATCTCGATGTAGCGGTCGCCGTCTTCTTCAGGCGAACCCGGCGGGCCACCCCAGATGTGGTCGCCGTGATCGTAGAAAATCTCGGTGCATGGGCCGCACGGGCCAGTATCGCCCATGGTCCAGAAGTTGTCGGAAGCGTATGGCGCGCCCTTGTTGTCGCCGATGCGGATCATGCGCTCGACCGGCACGCCGATTTCTTTGGTCCAGATGTCATACGCTTCATCGTCCGAGGCGTAGACGGTGACCCAGAGTTTTTCCTTCGGCAGTTTCAGGACACCGGTCAGGAAGGTCCAGGCGAAGGTAATTGCGTCGTGCTTGAAATAGTCACCGAAGCTGAAGTTACCGAGCATTTCGAAGAAGGTGTGGTGACGAGCGGTATAACCGACGTTTTCCAGGTCACTGTTCTTGCCGCCGGCACGTACGCATTTCTGGCTGCTGGTGGCGCGGGTGTACGCGCGCTTTTCCTGGCCCAGGAAGCAGTCCTTGAACTGGTTCATCCCCGCGTTAGTGAACAGCAGGGTTGGGTCGTTGCCCGGAATCAAAGAGCTGGAGGCTACACGGGTGTGGCCTTGCTCTTCGAAGAAGCGAAGGAAGGCTTCACGGATTTCTGCGCTTTTCATTAGGTTCTTCCACGGAGGCTGCGGCCAAAGGCCTGTTCGAAACGTCAACAGACGAAGCGACGGCAAAGGGCCGCATTATATCGGCCCTGCGCGCGGGGTACAGCGTGTTTATACGATAGAAACGGTCAATTGGAGCGCTAACGCTATCACTTGCGCGAAAAGTCGACGAATGTCGCGACGACTTGCCCGATTTGCGCACGGCTGACGTCCATGTGCGTGACCATGCGCAGACGAGCGGCGGCACTGAGCCTGATCCCGCGCTCGGCGGCAAACGCCTTGAGCGCCTCGGCCTGGTCGCCCATCTGCACATATACCATATTGGTCTGCACCGGCTCGACCTCGAAACCAGCCGCACGCAGGCCTTCGGCCAGCAACTGCGCATTGGCATGGTCATCGGCCAGGCGCTGGACGTTGTTATCCAGCGCATACAGGCCCGCCGCCGCGAGGATACCGGCCTGACGCATGCCGCCACCGACCATCTTGCGCAGGCGTCGAGCCTTGCCGATCAACTCGACCGAGCCGCACAGCACCGAACCGACCGGTGCGCCCAGGCCTTTGGACAGGCACACCGAGACCGAATCGAAATACTGGGTGATTTCCCGGGCATCGACACCCAGCTTCACCGCCGCGTTGTACAAACGTGCGCCGTCCAGGTGCAACTGCAAACCCTGTTCGCGGGTAAAACTGCGCGCCCGGGCCAGGTATTCCAGCGGCAGGACCTTGCCCTGCATGGTGTTCTCCAGCGCCAGCAGTCGGGTGCGGGCGAAATGGAAGTCGTCCGGTTTGATCGCTGCGGCGACGTGGGCCAGGTCCAGCGAACCGTCAGCCTGCACTTCCAGCGGCTGCGGCTGGATCGAACCGAGCACCGCCGCGCCACCGCCTTCGTATTTATACGTGTGGGCCTGCTGGCCGACGATGTACTCGTCACCGCGCTCGCAATGGGCCATCAACCCCAGCAGATTGCTCATGGTCCCGGTCGGCACGAACAGCGCCGCGGCAAAACCCAGGCGCTTGGCCAGTTCGGCTTCCAGGTGATTGACCGTCGGGTCTTCGCCATACACGTCGTCGCCAGTGGCTGCTTTGGCCATCGCGTCGAGCATGCCGGCGGATGGTTGGGTGACGGTGTCGCTGCGAAGATCGATAACGCTCATGAATCTGGCCTCGGTAAGCAGGGGAAATCCCTTTCAGGAAGGAATTACTGCGGGCATGACGGTGAATATTCAACCCTTGGACCAGGATAATGCCCGCTAATACAGCGAAATACTCGATGACAATCATCCAAAAGGGGCCATGCGCACACCGCAAATATGTGATAAAAACGCTGCGCCGCCAAACATTCCGGCGGCAAAAACGTTCTCAGGGCGGGGTGCAACTCCCCACCGGCGGTAATTGCGCGCAATGCGCATAGCCCGCGAGCGCTTGGTGACAGCACGGCTTCGGCGGTGCCTGACGGCAAGGTCAGCAGACCCGGTGTGATCCCGGGGCCGACGGTCATAGTCCGGATGAAGAGAGAACGGGATTGGCACCAAAGGGCCGTCCGCCAGCATTCGTGTGAGCGTGCGCACCCTCAGATCCCCTTCGATTCATAACGCCCTGTTTTTTACACAAACAGGAGTCAGAACATGCAACCCACCGCAATCGACAGCAAAAGCAAAAACCATCACGGCGAGCGCGTTGCGTTCATCCAGGCCTGCTGGCACAAGGACATTGTCGATCAGAGCCGTAAAGGCTTTGTCGCCGAAATGATTGCCCAGGGTTATCAGGAGTCCGACATCGATTTCTTCGAAGTCGGCGGCGCCTTTGAAATGCCCCTGCACGCCAAACTGCTGGCCAAGACCGGTCGTTATGCCGGCATCGTCGCGGCCGCCCTGGTGGTGGATGGCGGGATCTACCGTCATGAGTTCGTCGCCCAGTCGGTGGTCAGCGGCCTGATGCAGGTACAGCTGGAAACTGAAGTGCCGGTGTTCTCGGTGTCCCTGACCCCGCACCACTTCCATGCCGGCGAAGAACTGCATCACAAGTTCTTCTTCGATCACTTCGTGCACAAAGGCCAGGAAGCGGCAAAGACCTGTGCCGATACGCTGCACAAGATTCGTACGTTGCGCCGCACTGAGCCACGCGCGGTGGCCGTCTAAACACTAAGTGAGGTCTATGGCCTCACTCAAAACCAAATGTGGGAGCGGGCTTGCTCGCGAAAGCGGTGTAACAGTCACATCAATGCTGGATGTGCCACCGTCTTCGCGAGCAAGCCCGCTCCCACATTGGTTCTATGCTGGTGTCAGGCCAGGTTTTCGTCGGTGGTCGGTACGACCAGAATGCCGGCACGCAAGCCGTTCTTCACCTTGGGATTCGGGAAGATGATCCGGGCGCCCTCCTCCTCGATGATCCAGCGGGTATTGGCGATGTCTTCCGCCAGCAGGTAACCCACTTCCAGCTCGGAAAAATTCTCGATGTCCGCCGGCAGGTTCAGGCGGAAACTGTCGCTGTGCTTGATGATTTCCCGTGCCACGCTGTACAGCTGCAACCCGTCCAGTGCATCTTCCGTCAGTTCCGGTTCAGTGCCTTCGATGATCTGCTTGAGGCGCGCCTCCAGCAGCGAGACATTGACCCCGGCGTTCTGCCCGAACGGCCGCGCCTTGCCCAATTCCAGCGTAAAGGCCTCGGCACCGAGCTTGTCGTAGGTGTAGGAGCTGAACACGATGGACGGCTTGTTCTGCAGCAACACCGCTTCCATGCCGGCGGCGCGCAGACGCGCCAGTTCCTGACGCGAATGCTGGCGGCCTTCTTTCCACGGATACAAGGCGAACTGCTCGATTTTCGAGCCACGAATTGCCGTGTGCAGGTCGTAGTGCAACCGCTGACGGTCCGGCAGGCTGAAGAAGCTGGCGGCCAGACGCTCCAGTTCACAGGCGCGCAGGGCTTCGCAACCGCTGCTTTGTTCGTGACGGCCATTGAACAGCCGATTGACGTCCTGCTCGATAAAACGCTCGCCCTTGCGAATCGCTTCAGGATTGCCAAACAGGAACAGAATACGTGCGCGCGGCTTCAAGTCGCCGCGGGCGATGTCGTGCAACAGGCGATCGAGCAATTCGATCGGCGCTGTTTCATTGCCATGGATCCCCGCCGACAGCAGCAGGTCCAGGCCATTGTCACGCGCTTCAGGTGGCCGGACTTCCAGCGCACCTTCGCTCAACCAGCGCATGCGCACGCCTTCGACAGTCAGTTGAGTCTTCTCCGCCGGTTCGCGGCCGGCGAGGGTCAGTTCAAGCAGTTTGCCGAGGGCGAGCATAGAGCGGTTTCCTTAGTGATCGTGGTTGCAATCCGGGCCGTGAACGTGTTCCTCGTCGGTGAGGTCGGCAGGTTCCATCTCCAGTTGCAGACTTACCAGATTAGTCGCCAATGGGCGCAGCAGCAGGTTGGCGTATTCGGCATCGCCTTCTTCGACGTCCACGCCGATCAGCAACTGACCACGGCCGTCCTGCTGGATCCACAGCTCTTTGCCTTGCCACATGACCGCGACACGGGTGCAGGAAGTCTCCAGTTGCGTGCCGTCGGTGTCTTCAAGGATCAGCTGTAGGGTATCGCTCATGTCTTTACGCTCTCGTTTGAGATGAAGCGACGCGCTGCCATGCAAGGCAGCGCGCCGTCGATCAATTGATCTGGAATGGATAAACCGCGCCCAGTTTAAGGATTTGCGTCAGTTCATCCAGTGCCGTCCGGCACTCAAGCAGCAATTGCGGGTCCGCCAGATCGTTTTCGGTCATGCGGTCGCGGTAGTGCTTCTCGACCCATTCGGTCAGAGTGCCGTACAACGGTGCCGTCATGATAACCCCTGGGTTGACGGCCGCCAGTTCGGTTTCGTTGAGTGCGACGCGCAACCGCAGGCAAGCCGGGCCACCGCCGTTCTGCATGCTCTGCTTGAGATCGAAGACTTTCACTTCGCGGATCAGCCCGCCGGAGCTGGTCAAACCCTGCAGGTATTGCCAGACACGCTCGTTGCCACGGCATTCTTCCGGCACGATCAACAGCATGGAGCCGTCAGGACGCGACAGCAGTTGGCTATTGAACAGGTAGGAACGAACGGCGTCTTCCACGCTTACCGCGGAACGCGGTACGCAGACCGACTGAAATTTCCCACCGGCTTTGGCGAGTTTGCCCTGCAACTCGGCCAGCATCTTTTCGGTCTCGAGGAACGCGTCCTCGTGATAGAACAGCACTTCGCCGTTACCGACGGCGATCACGTCGTTGTGGAACACGCCCTGATCGATCACCGACGGGTTCTGCTGGGCGTAGACCACGCCGTCATCGCTCAAGCCGTGCAAACGGGCAACGGCCTGGGACGCTTCAAGGGTCTGACGCGCAGGGTACTTCTGTGGTGCCGGGTAGCGGGTGTCGAACGCGCTGCGGCCGAACACGAAGAACTCGACGCCGGCTTCGCCATACTCACGGCAGAAACGCGTGTGGTTGGCCGCGCCTTCGTCACCGAACTGCGCCACGGCCGGCAAGGCGGCGTGGTGGGCGAAGTGTTGCTGGTCAGCGAACATCGCCCCCAGCACGCGGCTGGTAGTCGGGTGTTCGATGCTGCGGTGATATTTGCAGTTGAGGTTGGCGGCGGTGAAATGCACGCGACCGTCAGCCGTGTCAGCGCTCGGGCTGACGGTAGCGGCGTTGGCCACCCACATGCTCGAGGCCGAGCAACTGGCCACCAGCAGCGGCATCGCGTCTTTGGCAGCGCGCTCGATCACTTGCGCGTCGGTACCGCCAAAGCCCAGGCGACGCAGTGCGGCCACATCCGGGCGCTCTTGCGGTGCCAGCACGCCTTGCTGGAAACCCATTTCCATCAGCGCTTTCATCTTCGCCAGGCCTTGCAGCGCAGCTTCCTTGGGGTTGGAAGACTGCTGGCTGTTGCTCTGGGACGCGACGTTGCCGTAGGACAGGCCGCCGTAGTTATGGGTCGGCCCCACTAGACCGTCAAAATTGACTTCATAGGATTTCATCAGCGAGGCTCCACGAATCTGTTTTTTATAGGCATCAGTAACAAAGGATTGGCGGCCGCTTCGCGACCGATCGCTGGCAAGCCAGCTCCTACAGGTTCAGCAGTGTTCACAAATTTTGTGTTCGACGCTGTCCTTGTGGGAGCGGGCTTGCCCGCGAATGGGCGTTACGCCATCTTCACGCCAGGCGTCAGGGCCGCAGGCATCACCAGGCTCGGCGTTTCCAGCGAAGCCACCGGGTACGCGCAGTAATCCGCCGCGTAGTAAGCGCTGGCGCGGTGGTTGCCCGAGGCGCCGACGCCGCCGAATGGCGCGCTGCTTGCCGCACCGGTCAGCTGCTTGTTCCAGTTGACGATGCCGGCCCGGCTTTCCAGCCAGAATTGCTGGTAACGCGCTTCGGAATCCGATAGCAGACCAGCGGCCAGACCGTAGGCGGTGGCGTTGGCTTCAGTGATCGCCGCTGCAAAATCAGCGTAGCGGATCACTTGCAGCAACGGGCCGAACAGCTCTTCGTCTGGACGATCGGCAACGGCGCTCACGTCCAGGATGCCCGGGGTCAGCAAGGCCGATTGAGCCTGAGGCTGAGTCATTTCCAGCAGCGCCACGGCGCCGTTGGCCAGCAGTTGTTCTTGCGCATCCATCAACGCTTTCGCAGCGCCAAGGGAAACCACCGAGCCCATGAACGGCGCCGGTTGTTGATCGAAAGCACCGACTTCGATAGTCGCGGTGACCGCCACCAGGCGCGCCAGCAACGAATCGCCCCAGGCACCCTGCGGCACCAGCAAGCGGCGGGCACAGGTGCAGCGCTGGCCGGCGGAGATGAAGGCCGACTGAATGATGGTGTACACCGCGGCATCGAGATCGGCGACCTGATCGACCACCAGCGGGTTGTTACCGCCCATCTCCAGCGCGAGGATCTTGTCCGGACGACCGGCGAACTGCTGGTGCAGATGATTGCCAGTGCGGCTGGAACCGGTGAAGAACAGCCCGTCGATACCCGGGTTCGCCGCCAGGGCGATGCCGGTTTCGCGAGCGCCTTGCAGCAGGTTCAACACGCCCGCTGGCAGACCGGCTTCGATCCAGCACTTGACCGTCAGTTCGGCGACTTTCGGCGTCAGCTCGCTCGGTTTGAACAGCACGCTGTTACCCGCCAGCAGGGCCGGTACGATGTGGCCGTTCGGCAGGTGACCCGGGAAATTGTAAGGACCGAACACAGCAACCACGCCATGGGGTTTGTGACGCAATACGGCGGTGGCATCGCCCAGCGGGCCGCTCTTCTCGCCGGTACGTTCGCGGTAGCTCTGCACCGAGATGGCGATCTTGTTGACCATGCTGGTGACTTCGGTCGCCGCTTCCCACAGGGGTTTGCCGGTTTCTTCGCCGATGGTATGAGCCAGTTCGTCCGCATGATTCTTCAACGCGGCGGCAAAGGCTTCCAGCACCGAGATACGCTCTTCCAGGGTACGCCGCGCCCAGTCCGGGAACGCCTGACGTGCCGCTTGTACGGCCGACTCGACCTGAGCGGTGGTGGCGCCAGCGCCGGACCACAGCACTTGCTGGGTCACCGGGTTCAGCGACTCGAAGACTTCGCCCTGCCCGGCCAGCCATTCACCTGCGATGTAAAGCGACTTCATTATTTCGACTCCCGAGCTGCGGACAACGCCACGGCGCGCACTTGATCGCCAGCGTTGAGTTGAAGACGTTTGGCGGTCTGCGGATCGACCACCAGGGTGCCGGCGGCCAGACGTGCTGGCGCAGCAGTGATGCGGCAGTCTTCGCGCTTGCGGTTGTGGATGATGAATGGCGTGGCGTCGTCACCCGGAGTGCCGACGGCCAGCACCAGTGCCTGGCTGTCACGCACGGCGCGGATCTTGCCGGTTTCGCACTCGATCGCAGGACCTGCGTCGAAAATGTCGACGTAGCCCTGGTAGCTGAACCCTTCGCTCTTGAGCATGGCCAGTGCCGGCTCGGTGTCCGGGTGCACCTGGCCGATGACGTTGCGCGCATCCGGCGACAGGAAGCAGGTGTACAGCGGGAATTTCGGCATCAGTTCGGCGATGAACGCCTTGTTGCCCACACCGGTCAGGTAGTCGGCCTGGCTGAACTCCATCTTGAAGAAGTGCCGGCCCAGGCTTTCCCAGAACGGCGAGCGCCCGGCTTCGTCGGAAACGCCGCGCATTTCGGCAATGATCTTGTTACCGAACAACTGCGGGAATTCGGCGATGAACAGCATCCGCGCCTTGGACAGCATGCGGCCATTGAGGCCACTGCGATAATCGGCATGCAGGAACAGCGAGCACAGCTCGGAGTTGCCGGTCAGGTCGTTGGCCAGGAACAGCGTCGGGATTTCGCGATAGATGTTCAGCTCTTGCGAAGCGCTGACCGTCAGGCCGACCCGGAAGTTGTACCAGGGCTCACGCAGGCCGACGGCGCCGGCAATGGCGGAAATGCCCACCACGCGAGCGTCGTCATCTTCGAGCACGAACAGGTAGTCCGCATCGCCCCGCCCGGCTTCGCCGCGAAAGGTCTTCTCGGCCCAGCCGACCCGATGGGCCAGACGCTCTTCGTTGGCCGGCAAGGTAGTCAGGCCGGTGCCGGTGCTGCGGGCCAGGTCGATCAGAGCGGGTAAATCGCTGCTGCGTACGGGACGAACGATCATGCTATCTCCTCAAACGGGCCGCTTGCGCCACCCGTGAAACTTCGCTGCTTTCTAGGCATCAATTGCGACGTTAAACCGCCACCAGGCGCACGCTGGCACCCTCGCCGACGCCCAGGGCTTCGGCCGCTTCCAGGTCCAGGGTCACTGGTTTACCCGGTGCGTAATCGAGCTCGAGCATCACTGCGCGGTAATCCTGCAACTGGGCATTGGCCACCAGATACTGGCGACCGACACCTTTGACCGGCTCGCCGATCTTCACCGGCACCACACGGCTCTGGGCGATCGAACGGATCCCCGAGACGCGGGCATGCAGGGTCGGGCCGCCGTCGAAGATGTCGATGTAGTGATCGGTCTCGAAGCCTTCGCGCATCAGGATGTCGAAGGTGATCTGCGCCCGCGGGTGCACCTGGCCCATCGCTTCTTGCGCGGAGTCCGGCAGCAGGGGCACGTAGATCGGGTAATGCGGCATCAGTTCGGCGAGAAACGTCCGGCTCTTCAGGCCGCACAGACGCTCTGCTTCGGCGTAGTTGAGGTCGAAGAAGTTGCGACCGATGGCATCCCAGAATGGCGAGTCGCCGTTTTCATCGCTGTAACCGACGATCTCGGTCACCACGGAATCGGCAAAACGCTCCGGATGGCTGGCCACGAACAGCAAACGGCCACGGGAATTGAGTTCCGACCACGGCGAACCCACCAGGTCGCGCTGCACGTAGAAACTGGTCAGCAAGCTGTTGCCGGTCAGGTCGTGGCACTGCGAGAGCACGTGGATCTTGTTGTGAATCTTCAGCTCGCGCGAAGCGTGCACGAAGGTTTCGTTGCGAAAGCTGTAGAACGGTTCGGAGTAACCGGCCGACGCCACGATGGCCGAGCAACCGACCAGCTTGCCGGTGGTACTGTCCTCGAGGACGAAAAAGTAACTTTCCTCACCGTTGAAGCTCACTTCGGCGGCGAACGAGGCTTCGCTTGCCGCGATCTTGTCGCTCAGGCGCTCAACGTCATCCGGCAAGGAAGTGACACCAATCGGACTGTCCGCAGCCAGACGCTGTACCTCGCCCAGATCAGCCATTTGCGCGGGGCGCATCACCAGCATGGTGTCACTCCTTTCTCGTAAAACTCTTATAGGAAAAAACACCGGGTTCACCCTGAAACACCCCTTGTAGGAGCCGGCTTGCTGGCGATGGCGGCAGGTTGATCGCCGCAAGGCTTTCGGGCCTCATCGCCAGCAAGCCGGCTCCTACAGGTGTGGTGAGTCAGAGCGGATCCGGCATACAAAATTGGGTTCGACACCCGAAAAACTCGGGCGTCGAAGGGACTATCAAGCTTGCGTCAGTTTTGCTGCGGCACGTTCGAAGCGGTCCAGACCGGCATCGATATCGGCGTCTTCCACCACCAGGCTCGGGGCGAAACGCACCACGTCCGGGCCGGCTTGCAGGACCATCAGGCCTTCTTGCTCAGCGGCGTTGAAGATGTCCTTGGCCTTGCCTTTCCAGGCATCGCTCAACACACAACCGATCAACAGGCCCATGCCACGAACCTTGGTGAACAGGCCGTACTTCTCGCCGATCTGCTCAAGGCGCGCCTTGAACTTGTCGTGCTTGGCGTTGACGCCGGCCAGCACCTCAGGGGTGTTGATCACGTCGATCACGGCTTCCGCGACAGCACACGCCAGCGGGTTGCCGCCGTAAGTGGTGCCGTGGGTGCCGACGACCAGGTGCTTGGCCAGGTCTTCGGTGGTCAGCATCGCCGCGATCGGGAAACCACCGCCCAGGCTCTTGGCACTGGTCAGGATGTCCGGAGTCACGCCGTAATGCTGGTAGGCGAACAGGTGGCCGGTACGGCCCATGCCGGTTTGCACTTCGTCGAAGATCAGCAGCGCGTTGTGCGCGGTGCAGAGCTCGCGGGCACCTTGCAGGTATTCCAGCTCAGCCGGGATCACACCGCTTTCGCCCTGGATCGGTTCCAGCACCACGGCGCAAGTCTTGTCGGAAATGGCGGCTTTCAGTGCGGCCAGATCGTTGTACGGCACGTGGGTGATGCCGGTGATTTTCGGACCGAAGCCGTCGGAGTACTTCGACTGGCCACCGACGTTCACGGTGAACAGGGTACGGCCGTGGAAGCTGTTGAGCGCGGCGATGATCTCGTACTTCTCGCTGCCGAAACGGTCGAAACCGACACGACGGGCCAGCTTGAAGGCGGCCTCGTTGGCTTCGGCGCCGGAGTTGCAGAAGAAGGCGCGGTCGGCAAAGGTGGCGTCGACCAGCTTGTGCGCCAGGCGCAGGGCCGGCTCATTGGTGAACACGTTGGACACGTGCCACAGCTTGTTCGCCTGCTCGGTCAAGGCACCCACCAGCGCCGGATGTGCGTGGCCCAATACGTTAACGGCAATCCCGCCGGCGAAGTCGATCAGCTCGCGACCGGACTGGTCCCAAACGCGGGAGCCAGCGCCACGCACAGGAATGAATGCGGCAGGCGCATAGTTGGGAACCATTACCTGATCGAAATCGGCGCGTTGTACCGCAGCGTGCTCAACGGACATCGGAGTCTCCTGAAGAGAAAACACTCGCCTGAAACTGGCGAGCTTGGTGAGGATTGTAAGGACAGTTTTCAGCCCGGCCTTGCCGCCAAGCGACAACTTCTTATAGCGCAAACCCCGGATTTTCCCGGGTTTACGGCAATGCGACATATAGGGTCGCAAAGGCGCAGTTTAACTGGCGGCTGGCGTTTGCGGCAGGTCGCTGTGCTGTAACCGATGCCGATTCAATGAATGCGGTAGATATGTACCGCGTGTCGTCTGCGTTTACGGGTTTTCCTGACGGTCTCTCAACCGCGATGGTGGACCTATCCGCATGAACACCGAAAATCCCGACATCCCCGAGACCTTCAGGCCCGACGCGCATTATCAGCATCTGATGAACGTCATTCCCCCCTGGCTTCGTCAATCGACGCCACAACGGCGCGAAGCGCTGAGCAGCATCAAGCCAGGGTTGCCCACCCGCTTGAGGGATATATCTGAAGATCAGCGCGCCGAACTCGGCCAACTCATTAGCTTGCAGACGACAAGCCAGAACCAGGTTGATCTGGCACTGGCGAATCTGCTGAACCCCGCAGCCTTCGCCGAACCCATGCTCAAGGGCGCACTCAAGACACGTTTCGGCCTGGAAGCGGACGTCAGTAACATCTTTGTGCGTCTTTACATTCCCGCGCACATACCCTGGTTGCGCCTGAAGTCCGGGGCCGCACGCACCTGGACCGTATCGCTGCTGGATGCCGCGTTGCACAACTTCGAAAGCGCCGAAACCGAAGCCGACGCCTTTGAGTCCGCCTCGACTTACATCTCGGCGCCCTCTTCCACCGGACAGTTCAGTACCCTGCCCCTGATTCTGGAAAAGATGCCCATCGCGGCGTTCACCCGGCTTTGCCGCGAGCTCGACATTGGCGAGCGCTATAAAAGTTACCTGGAAGACAATCTGGGCATCAGCAACCCGGTGGCCGCGGCGATCCTGCAACCGAAAATTCGCGAAAGCCAAAAAACCGCGCTGACCGCTGCCCTGCATATGGCGCAGATGCAAAACCTGCTGGCCAGCGACGTACATCAGTTGCTCACCGCTGCGCACGGACAATCCTGGAAACCTCATGAACTGACCATCATGAATGCCCGCCTGACCGGCATCGTGCTGTTCGCCCCGGAACTGGAGCGCGCCCGCGAAGCGGTGCGGGTAGTGGCCTGGATTCCTGACGACCCCGAGCATCCAATCAAGGAATACCCCTCATCGGCGGCATTCGCCGAGGAACTGAGCCAGCGATTGCGGGAGCCCGACTACCAACAGTTTTTCAGTCGTTTTATCAATCATGAAGACCGCGGTTACTTCTTCGCCGAGCTGAACAACCGGCTCGACCCCATCACCTGGCAACCGGTCCCGCCTGGCGATCCACGGCCGACCTGGAGAGAAAGCCCCAACCAGCGCCCCGATCTGCAAATGGCAGTCATACCGATCGGAGGCGACCTGTGGGTTCATCTCTATCAACGCAAACTCGACAAGATCCTCAATGATGCCCGCGTCATCGCAGTGTCGACGGCCACGGTCGACCGCAAGGCCCGATGGGCTTTATGGGACTCCTTCACGGAAATCGCTTCGGCACTGCTGAACATCGCCGCCTTCATCGCTTTGCCGTTTGTACCCTTTCTTGGCGAGCTGATGCTGGCTTACATTGCCTATCAGCTGGTTGAGGAGACATTCGAAGGTGTTGTCGACTGGGCAGAAGGCCTGACCAGCGAAGCCTTCGAGCATTTCATGGGGATGGTTGAATCTGCAGTGCAACTGGGCACTTTTGCGGCAGGAGGCGCGATTGCCGCCAACGAGTTTCGCGCGGTCCTGCCCCGGGAAGTCGTGCAATTCATCGACCGCTTCAACTCGGTGAAACGCCCCGATGGCCAAACCCGCTATTGGAAACCCGATCTGACGTTTTACGAACAAAGCGTCGCGATTGCCAAAGACGCGAAACCCGACGCGACGGGACTGCACGCCCATCAAGGCAAAACCCTGCTGACGCTGGAAAACAGCCTTTACTCAGTGACCGAAGATCCACTGACCGGGCACCATCACATCCAGCATCCCACTCGTCCCGAAGCTTACCAGCCGGCCCTGAGGCATAACGGCAATGGGGCCTGGCAAACCGAACTCGACCAGCCGCTGACCTGGGACCAGGCCACCCTGCTGCGACGCATCGGTCCGGACATGCAGCGTTTTTCGCCGACCGAGCGCGAGCGCATCCTCAGCATCAGCGGCTGCCACGAAAACGCTTTGCGCAAGATGCATGTCAACACTGAACAGGTACCGCCACTGCTGGCCGACACACTCAAACGCTTCAAGATCGATCAGGACCTGCAGATTTTCATCGAGAGAATCGGCAGCGAACGTCCAGAGCAATACCTGCAGGCCGATCCGGTCATGCAACTGGAGTTGCTGTGCGACTACGGTGACTGGCCAGCGGACAAGGGGCTGCGGCTGCTCGATGCAACGGGAAACACCGTCTGGGAGCGCGTCATTGATAACCCGGTCGTGGTGCAGATCAATCAAGCGCAACTGGACGATGGCGACCTGATCAAAACCCTGCTGCACCACCTCGACAAATCTGACGCAAGATCATTGCGCCGCAATCTGGCAACGCTCGCCGCAGAGAAACGGGAAATGCTCTTCAGTGAGCGCTACCGCAAAATCGAACAAGGTGCGCGCGCCTTGGTCCAGCGCATTATCGACAGCGAACCCGGCTTGCCAACCAGCCTCGCCGAAGCGCTGCTCGACAGCGCCAGCGCCGAGGAACGCCAGCTACTGGAGCGTGGAACTTTGTCCAAACGCCTCACTGAACTGGCACAGGAGGCCGGTTTGCAGGTGCGCGTCTCTCGCGCTTATGAAGGGTTCGACCTGCATTCGACGCGCAACAACCTCGACACCGATCGCCTGGCGCTGCACACGCTGGAACGCCTGCCTGGCTGGTCGGGGCAACTGCGCCTGGAAATCCGCCAATACACGCACACCGGACCGCTGATCGACAGCATTGGCGAGCCGGACGCGCCCTTGCGCAAGGTGCTGGTGTTGACCGATGAAGGGGCTTATCAGGCCTACGATGACGCCGGTGAACAGCTCAGCAGCACCGACTCGCTTTATGCCAGTCTGTTGCAAGCACTGCCCGACAGCGAGCGAATCGCCCTGAACATCAACATCGGCGAGGGCGAAAAGCTCAAGCAGATGATTCGCACCCACGCCCTCACTCGCGAAGCATTGCGTATGCTGCTGGCGCAGCAAACGACTCTCAAGCCAGCCTACGATCCGGCGGTGATGCGTTTGCTCGGCGGGCTCGATGGTTACCAACGGATGCCGACCAATATCCCTTCATTACAAAACCACATCCATCGGATGTTTCCCCATTTGAATGCAGAGGAACTCGAGGCCTTTGCCGCACGATTGCAACGAAGTCCCGGCGGACCGCGCGTAGAACTCCAGCGCCTGTTTAATCAACACACGCAATTGTTTGACGAATTGAGCGTCTGGCGCGATGAGATCCCGCTGTATGTTCCGGGCACGCAGACCCGGTTGACGGTCGAACAAATCGTCAGTCAACGGCATGCACGCCGGCAATTCATAGCCCGGTTGCTCGACTGCTGGCGGCGTCAGGCCACCTACGACAGCGCCCATGGCGAACCGGTTTCCTTTGAGTTTTCCCCGCCGATTTTTGGCGAGCTGCCAAGGCTGAACGTCGATTTCCCTCAGGTGCGCAGTGTGATGCTTGAAGGCCATCGTGCCACCCGCGGTGTGAATGATTTCCTGAGAGGGTTTTCCGGGCTCAACCGCCTGGCACTACGCAACTTCGAACTGGGTCAGTTACCGGAGGCCATTGCACAATGGCCACAACTCGAAGCACTTATCCTCAGCGACTGCGCCGTGACCCTCACAGAGCAGAGTCGCACCACCCTTTCGGCCCTGAGCCGATTGAGCGCGCTCGACCTGTACAAAAACCCGCTCGGCCTGTGCCCGTCCCTGGAGAACATGCCGTACCTCAACTACGTCGATCTTTCCGGCACCGAACTGTCCGAGCTGCCTCCCGGCCTGTTGACGCGACCACGCCTGCGGACCGCCCTGCTCAATAACAACCGGATCGAGGAACTACCCCCCGCGCTGTTCAAGTTGCCCGGCAAAACTCAAGAAGGTTTCGATCTGGGTGGCAATCCCGTTTCCTCCGCCGACCGCGAACGGATAAAGATCCATTTCAATCAGACCGGTCGCGACTTTGGCATCTTTGCCGAACAGGCCGACATCCAGCGTTTGCAAAGGCTCTACCCGCTACTGGATCAGGAAGAGGCCAGCGCATTCATCTATCGCCTGCCTGGAACCCTGGCCGAGGGTCGAATCGAAATAACGCGCCTGGAAACCGAGTACGACACCCTTCGTACCGTACTGGCCGCCTGGACCGCCGACATCCCCGCGCTGCACCCGGACACCGGTGAACCCTTTACCCCGCAGCAATTGTTGGTCGAACACGCCACCCGTGATGAATTCAAACAACTGGTGGAGCGCTGCTGGCGTCGAGAGACCGAGCTGGACGATCTCAATCAGCAACTTGACCCCAACTTCGAGCTAGCGCTGACCACCATCATCACCGGCGAACTGCCTGAACTGCATGCGGACTTCAGCCACGTCTCACTGCTGTACATGCACAGCGACGCCGGGCTGACCAGCGGTGTCGAGGGTTTTCTGCGGAGTTTTCCTCAGCTGAAGCACCTGACCATCCGCGAATACGCCTTGCACCAGATACCTGAGGCCGTATTCACCATGGGCAAGCTGACTTCACTGTCGCTGAGCGAGTGCGACATCACCCTGAACACACAATCGGTGCTGGCGCTGGCCCAACTGGATCGCCTCGACTACCTCGACCTGAGCAACAATCCGCTGGGGCTGACTCCCGATGTCAGTCAGATGCCGAACATGTCGTCACTGCATCTGTCTCGCACGGGAATCACTGAACTGCCGCCAGGCCTGCTGAAGCTGACGAGCCTGGATGTCGCTGACCTGAACAACAACGCTATCAGTCACATCCCCGGCGACATTCTCGAGCTGCCCCTGGAAATTGCAGAAAGCATCAACCTCAGGGGCAATCCGCTGGATGCGCAAAGCGTGCAGACACTGATCGCCTACTTCAAAAAAACCAGCACCGATTTTGGCGTCGAAGCCGTGATCGAACAGGCTGAATTGGAAGTATCGACCTCAGGGGATTCCGAACCGGACGAATAACCGGCAACTGACTCAGCCGCGTTCCGGCGGCACCGATGACAATTCGAACGGGCTACTGCTGCGCCGCTGGTTACGATCTTCCCGCGGCGTTGCACCGAAGAAGTTGCGATAGGCGCTGGAGAAATGCGGCCCCGAGGAGAAACCGCAGGACAAGCCGATCTGGATGATCGACTTGCTGGTTTGCATCAACATCTGCCGGGCCTTGTTCAGGCGCAGCTCCAGGTAGTACTGGCTCGGCACACGGTTGAGGTATTGCTTGAAGATGCGCTCCAGCTGCCGACGGGACACGCACACATGCTGGGCGATCTCGTCGGTGGTCAGCGGCTCTTCGATGTTGGCCTCCATCAGCAGCACGGCCTGGGTGAGCTTCGGATGGCTGGAGCCGAGGCGATTCTGCAACGGAATGCGCTGGCGCTCACCGCCCTCGCGGATACGCTCGACCACCAGTTCTTCGGATACCGCACCGGCCAGTTCGGCACCGTGGTCACGGGCCAGCACTGCCAGCAACAAGTCGAGCACCGACATGCCGCCGCACGCGGTCAGGCGATCGCGATCCCAGTCGAACAGATGACTGGTGGCGATCACCTTCGGAAAGCGCTCGGCGAAATCGTCCTGCCAACGCCAATGCACAGCCGCGCGATAACCATCGAGCAAACCCAGCTGTGCCAGCGGGTAAACACCGGCCGACAGTCCGCCGATCACGCAACCGGAACGCACCAGCTGTTTGAGCGCACTGCTGAGCGCCGGCGCCAGAGCGGTCGGTGGTTCGTCAGCGAGCAGGAACAGTTTCTGGAAGTTTTCGAGCTTGCCGGTCCACGCCTCACCCGGCAATTGCCAGGCGCTTTCGCTCGGTGGTTCTGCCTGCAGGAATGACAGCTCGTAAACCACGTCCGGATGCACACGCTGGGCAACACGCAAGGCCTCCTCAGCCAGCGCAAGCGTCAGTGCTTTAGTGCTGGGCCAAATCAGGAAACCAATTCGATGGGCAGTCATGGGCGAGCGATCCGAAGCGAAGAACAGTGATGAAGGCATGGGCCAATGCTAGCCCGTAAATGAACGCAAATCTCAAAACCGGCAGAGATCAAACCTGTAGGAGCCAGCTTGCTGGCGATAGCGATGGGTCAGTATGCATATCTTTCACAGACATACCGCCATCGCCAGCAAGCCGGCTCCTACAAGGAATCGGGGCCAGCCGTTAAGTTGCGAAGCATGCACTATCGCGGTGCACAACGGCAGTTCTGATTACTTCAGGCTACCCGAGAGGAATTGCTGCAGACGCTCGGATTGCGGGTTCACCAGCACTTCGCGCGGGTCGCCGCTTTCTTCAACCACACCTTTGTGCAGGAACACCAACTGGTTCGACACTTCACGGGCGAAGCCCATTTCGTGGGTCACCACCACCATGGTCCGGCCTTCCTGGGCCAGGGCCTGCATGACTTTCAACACGTCGCCAACCAGCTCCGGGTCGAGGGCCGAGGTCGGTTCGTCGAACAGCATCACTTCCGGTTCCATCGCCAGCGCACGGGCAATCGCCACGCGCTGCTGCTCGCCGCCGGACATGTGGCCAGGGTAAGCGTCCTTGCGATGGGCCACGCCGACCTTGTTCAAGTAGTGCTCGGCCTTTTCGCGCGCTTCGGCCTTGGATACGCCGAGCACATGCACCGGCGCCTCCATGATGTTTTCCAACGCGGTCATGTGCGACCACAGGTTGAAATGCTGGAACACCATCGACAGCCGCGAACGCATGCGTTGCAGCTGTTTCGGGTCGGCCGCCTTCAGCGCGCCGTCCTTGTTCGCCACCAGCTTCAACTCTTCGTTATTGAGCAGGATCTTGCCCGCGTGCGGCTGTTCCAGCAGGTTGATGCAGCGCAGGAAAGTACTTTTGCCGGAGCCACTGGAGCCGATGATGCTGATCACATCGCCGGCTGCCGCTTTCAGGGACACGCCCTTGAGCACTTCGTGACTGCCATAGCGTTTATGCAGGTCTTGGACTTCAAGTTTGTACATGCGGTCGGTTCTCACAAAAACAGTCAGTCAGTCGTTGAGCAAGCGCCCGTGACGCAGCGCTTCGCGCCCCGCCACCTTGGCCAGCCAGAAACCGGGTTGGGCATAACGCAGCCGTTCAATGGCAAACAGCACCCCGGACGTACCAGCACACACCGTGCTGACCCGATCCGCCAACGGATCGATCACTTCAAAAATCTCGTCGCCAGCTTCAACCCATTCACCGGGTCTGCGCAGGAAACTCACCACACCCGGGTGTGGTGCCAACAACAACTCGGTGCCTTCGAACGGCATGCCTTCGCAAGGATCTTGCGCAGGTTTTGGCCATTCACCGCCGATCAAGCCTTGCTCGGCGAGGAACGCCAGAATGCCTTCGGCGTGGGCGCACGCTTGCTCGCGACCGGTGTCGGCCTGACCACCCAGTTCAATGGTAGTCGCCAGGCAGGCCAGCGGAATCCGGGCATCCGGGAATAGACGCGACAGACGCAACCACGGCAACGAACAGGCTTCGTCGAACGAACTGCCGCCGGAATCTTCGGCCAGCAACCCCACCCGCACGTTCAGGTGCGCAGCCAGCGAACGCCACTGTGGCCAGTGTTGCGGCAAGGCGTACAGGTGCAGCGCCGCCTCGGCATCGCAATGCAGATCCAGCACCACATCGGCGGTGCAGGCGTGACTGAGCAGAACGCGCTGCATACCCTGCAACTGGCTGCTCGCCTCTGGCAAAGCGGCCAGGTGATCGGCCATCGCCTGACGGATCAGGCGAATGTTGGCGTGCGGATCATCACCAAGGCTTTCTGCCAATGCAGCCGCAACCGGTGCGCTCAGCTCGACGAAATCGCGGTTGAAGTTCTTGCCGCTGCCCGCCTCGAAACGCCCTTGATGATTGCCCTGCAGCAGTTGACCGAGGCCCAGTGGATTGGCCACCGGCACCAGTTCGATCACACCGTTGAGCAAGCCTTGGGCTTCGAGTTCGGCCAGGCGCTTTTTCAGCTCGAAGGCTGTGCGCATGCCCGGCAGCTCATCGGCGTGCAGGCTGGCCTGGATGTAGGCCTTGCGCCCGCCACTGCGCTCCCTATTGCCGAAACAGAACACCGAAATATGGCGCTCGCTGCCCAGGTGGCTCCACGGCAAAACATGATCGATACGTTCCATATCAGTGCTTCCGCGGGGCCAGGTAGCCCAGCCAGCGGCGTTCGGCCATCTTGAACAGCTTCACCAGGATGAAGGTCAGGCACAGGTAGAACACGCCGGCAGTGATGTACGCCTCGAACGGCAGGTAGAACTGGGCGTTGACCGTGCGCGCGGCACCGGTGATATCGATCAGGGTCACGATGGACGCCAGACTGGTGGTCTGCAGCATCATGATCACTTCGTTGCTGTACTGCGGCAGCGCACGGCGCAGGGCCGACGGCAGCAGGATGCGCTTGTACATCTTGTAGCGCGACATGCCCATGGCCTTGGCCGCTTCGATCTCACCGGCCGGCGTGGCCCGCAGGCTGCCGGCGATGATTTCGGCGGTGTAGGCGCTGGTGTTGATCGCGAACGCCAGGCACGCACAGAACGTTGCGCTGGACAGCCACGGCCAGAGGAAGCTTTCACGAACCGCCTCGAATTGCGCCAGACCGTAGTAGATCAGGAACAGCTGCACCAGCATCGGCGTACCGCGGATCACATAGGTGTAGAGCCACGCCGACATGTTGACGGCCGCGTTCTTCGAGACACGCATCAGCCCCAGGGGCAATGCACACAGCAGGCCGAAGAACAGCGACAGCGCGAGCAGTTTGAGGGTGGTCACCAGGCCGCCGAAGTACAGCGGCAAGGCCTCCCAAATGACGTTGTAGTCGAAGATCATAGATCAGCCGCCCTTACGCCTACCGAGTAGCGCTTCTCAAGGTGACGCAATGCCAGCAACGACACACTGGTGATCACCAGGTACATCGCCGCCACTGCGAGGAAGAAGGTGAAAGGTTCGCGGGTGGCATCGGCCGCCTGCTTGGCCTTGAACATCATGTCTTGCAGACCCACCACCGAAATCAGCGCGGTGGCCTTGGTCAGAACCAGCCAGTTGTTGGTAAAACCCGGAATCGCCAGACGAATCATCTGCGGCACCAACACCCGGAAGAACACCTGGAAACTGCTCATGCCGTAGGCCATGCCGGCTTCGGCCTGACCTTTGGGGATCGCCATGAAGGCGCCACGGAAGGTTTCCGACAGGTACGCACCGAAGATGAAGCCCAGGGTGCCGATACCGGCGGCCAACGGGTTCAGGTCGATGTAATCGTCAAAACCGAGCAGCGGTGCGACGCGATTGAGCAGGTCCTGGCCGCCGTAGAAAATCAGCAGGATCAGCACCAGGTCGGGAATACCGCGGATCACCGTGGAGTACAGATCGCCCAGCCAGGCCAGCCAGCGTACCGGCGACAGACGCAGTGCCACGCCGATCAGGCCCAGAACAATGGCCAGGGCCATGGACGACAAGGCGAGCTGAAGCGTCAACCAAGCGCCATCGAGGATGACAGCCCCGTAGCCTTTCAACATGATTCAGGTCCTCGAAAGTTGGGATGAAAAAATGGCGCAAACCTCAGAGATCCTGTTGCTTGCGCCATTTCGGACTTGTCGCTTGGACGTGTTACTTGCCGTAGATATCGAAGGCGAAGTATTTGTCCTGGATTTGCTTGTATTTGCCGTTCTCGCGAATGGCGGCGATGGCTGCGTTGAGCTTGTCCAGCTCAGCTTTGTCACCCTTGCGAACCGCGATGCCTACGCCGTCGCCGAAGTATTTGACGTCGGTGAACGCAGGGCCGACGAATGCGAAACCTTTACCGGCGTCGGTTTTCAGGAAACCGTCATCCAGAAGCGTAGCGTCTGCCACGGTACCGTCGAGGCGGCCGGCGGCCACGTCGAGGTAAATTTCGTTCTGCGAACCGTATGGCTTGATCTCGGCACCCAGCGGGGCCAGGACTTCGCGGGCGAAACGCTCGTGGATCGAACCACGTTGCACGCCGATGTTCTTGCCCTTGAGCTCGGTCAGGCCTTCGCTGACCTGGGTGCCGGCCTTCATGACCAGGCGAGCCGGGGTGTTGTAGTACTTGTTGGTGAAGTCCACGGACTTCTTGCGATCTTCAGTGATCGACATGGACGACAGGATCGCGTCGATCTTGCGCACTTTCAGTGCCGGGATCAGACCGTCGAACTCTTGCTCGACCCATACGCACTTGACCTTCATCTCTTCGCACAAAGCGTTGCCGATGTCGTAGTCGAAACCAACGATGCTGCCGTCCGGTGCCTTGGAAGCGAACGGAGGGTAAGCCGCCTCGATACCAATTTTCAGAGGTTTTTCATCGGCGAAGGTTGGCAGGGACAGCACGGACAGTGCCAGGGCGCCAAGCAGCACGAGTTTCTTCATCTTGGGACTCCATCGGTAAAGGGCAAAAACGGCAGAGTGAGCAACAGCCCAATATGCGAATGAGTGGAACCAGAAAGCAGTGCTGCGTCCTAGGAAGCGGGTGTTGAAATTCAACACGGGCAACGACGAGCGAGTGATCGGCATTCTAACGACAGGCCCGAGGCCGATATTTCTTCAATGCGACAACTAATTACAGAAGCACCGAGAAAGCCGTTTTAGCGCGTTGACAGCCCTGCAAAATCATGCAAGAGCAAAAGACATTGAACCGATCTATGTTGCAAATTGCGGGCCTATTATTGGCAAACCCTTCTAATCCGGCAAGCGTAGCGTGGAGTCTTATTTTTCAGCCGTGGTTTTCAGGGCCGGATACAGGGCCTGGCGTTTCCCAATACCCCGTATTGATACGATGCGGTTACACATTCAGTAACCTGAAAGATCGCGGGTAACAGTAGGAAAACACCGACAGCGGAACCCGATAATTATTGGTAGATGTTGCTTCGACGCATGGCAGATCGCCTTCGCGAGCAAGCCCGCTCCCACACTGATTTTGTGTGGACTACACAATGTGCATCCACTGGAGACCCCCTGTGGGAGCGGGCTTGCCCGCGAAGAGGCCAGCCCAGCCAACACAAAAACCCCAGGCACAAAAAAGCCCTGCCAGGCCCAACACCTGACAGGGCTTTCAGTGACTCACTCCCGCCGTTTAAGCGACATTCATGGTCTTGTGCGTATCAATCAAATGCTGCACCACACCCGGGTCAGCCAGGGTGGAGATATCACCCAACCCATCATATTCAGCAGTAGCAATCTTGCGCAGAATCCGCCGCATGATCTTGCCTGAACGGGTCTTCGGCAGCCCCGGTGCCCACTGGATGACATCCGGCGAAGCAATCGGACCGATCTCTTTGCGCACCCAGTTTTTCAGTTCCAGGCGCAGTTGCTCGTTCGGCTCTTCACCATTTTTCAGGGTGACGTAGACATAAATGCCCTGCCCCTTGATGTCGTGCGGCACACCGACCACAGCGGCTTCGGCGACTTTCGGGTGCGCGACCATCGCGCTTTCGATCTCGGCGGTGCCCATGCGGTGGCCGGACACGTTGAGCACGTCGTCCACGCGACCGGTGATCCAGTAGTAACCATCGGCGTCGCGACGGGCGCCGTCACCGGTGAAGTACATGCCACGGAAGGTCTTGAAGTAAGTATCGACGAAGCGGTCATGGTCGCCAAACAGCGTACGCGCCTGGCCTGGCCACGAATCGAGAATCACCAGGTTGCCCTCGGCCTCGCCTTCGACGATGTTACCCAGGTTGTCCACCAGTGCCGGCACCACGCCGAAGAACGGACGCGCCGCAGAGCCTGGCTTGAGCGCGTGAGCGCCCGGTAGAGGGCTCATCATGTTGCCGCCAGTTTCGGTCTGCCACCAGGTGTCGACGATCGGGCAGCGCGACTTGCCGACATTCTTGTAGTACCAGTCCCAGGCTTCCGGGTTGATCGGCTCGCCAACCGAACCGAGCAGGCGCAGGCTGCTGCCATCGGCACCTTCAACCGCAGCAGTACCCGAGGCCATCATGGCGCGGATCGCGGTCGGTGCGGTGTAGAGGATGTTGACCTTGTGCTTGTCGACGATCTTCGCCACCCGGGTGATGTCCGGGTAGTTCGGCACGCCTTCGAACAGCAGCGTGGTCGCGCCGTTGGCCAGCGGGCCGTAGACGATGTAACTGTGACCGGTGACCCAGCCGACGTCGGCGGTGCACCAGTAGATCTCACCCGGGCGGTAGTCGAACACGCGCTCGTGGGTCATGGCTGCATACAGCAGGTAGCCGCCAGTGGTGTGCTGCACGCCCTTCGGCTTGCCGGTGGAGCCTGAGGTGTAAAGGATGAACAGCGCTTCTTCGGCGCCCATCTCTTTCGGCGCGCAAACGGTGCCGGCCACTTTCATCAGGTCCTCGAACCAGATGTCGCGATGCTGGTTCCACTTGATGTCGCCACCGGTGCGCTGGCACACGATGACTTTCTGGATGCTGCTGGTTTCCGGGTTGGTCAGTGCGTCGTCGACGTTGGCCTTGAGCGGGATTTTCTTGCCGGCACGAATGCCTTCGTCGGCGGTGATCACCACTTTGGATTTGCAGTCGATGATGCGACCGGCCAGGGCTTCTGGCGAGAAGCCGCCGAACACCACGGAGTGAATCGCGCCGATCCGGGTACAAGCCAGCATGGCGACCACGGCTTCGGGGATCATCGGCATATAGATAGTCACCACGTCGCCGCGGTGCACATCCTGGCCACGCAGGGCGTTGGCGAACTTGCAGACTTGCTCGTGCAGTTCGCGGTAGGTGATGTTGCGGCTTTCGGCAGGGTCATCGCCCTCCCAGATGATCGCCACTTGATCGCCGCGCTCGGCCAGATGACGGTCGAGGCAGTTGTAGGAAACGTTCAAGGTGCCGTCGGCGAACCATTTGATGTCGACATGGTGATCGTCGAAGGAGGTCTGTTTCACCGTGGTGAAAGGCTTGATCCAGTCGAGGCGCTTGGCTTGCTCGCGCCAGAAGCCGTCCGGGTTGACGACCGACTGCTGGTACATGGCCTTGTAGGTCGCCTCGTCGGTCAGCGTATTGGCCAGAACCTCGGGACGAACGGGATACAGGGAAGCCGCACTCATCTTTCTTACCTCGGTGGAATAGTTGTTTTTGTATGGCCCAGTTGTAGCCGGGCCGGGCCTATAGAACCATTCGACGATGGTAGTAACAAGCCCCTACAAACTGTCGTGAAAATCCCTATGAAGCCAGTGCCGCCGCGGCTCCTGTGGGAGCGAGCCTGCTCGCGATGGTCGTCAACGATAACGCGCCCAAATCTGACACCCCGCGGTGCTCTCTGGCTCATCGCGAGCAAGCTCGCTCCTACAAAAGAACAGGCTATTCAGGGATTGTTACAGGATCTGTCAAAAGTGTTTATCAAATCCACGGCTATATGGACGAGGCGCACACACCTAAAATCAGCCACGCCGACAAGGCAACCTGATTAACCAAGTTGCAGCCCCCACGAAGGCAGTTAATCAAACACCCTGGTACTGAAGTTCCACACGCAATCCCAAAAGGATTGCGTGCCCCCTCCCGACCTCTAAAAGGTAAATCCGAATGAAAGCTTTATTAGTTCTGGCCCTCAGCAGCGTGTGCCTTACCGCCATGGCCGGCGAGGTCCCGACTGATGTCGCGAAGCAACAACCGGCAATAGAGGAATACACTTACTCCACCCATCTGGACATCGCCAAAGTTATCTCGATGAGCGAAGCGCCGAACGTTTGTGAAGTTGTGCCGATGACAATGGAATACGAAGACTCCCATGGCCAACGACATATCCTGCGCTACAGCATGATGGGCAATGGCTGCTCTAACGGCTGATCTCCTGCTTCACCCCCTCCCCCAAAAAGGTTCGACCCACCCGCCACATTCAGGCAGGTGAAACGCCGACGCAATATGATCTATTAAGTAGATCGTTTTAAGCATTTATTTGCGCTTTTTAATCGAATTTGTCGGCGTAGAATCAACTGCAACCCAAGACAAACAACGCCTGCGAAACTGGAGCAACGACCATGAAAACCCAACTGATCCTCGCCCTGACCCTTTCCGTCCTGGCTGCCAACACCTTCGCCGCCGATGGTTACGACCGCACCGGCTCGGCCGCTTACACCACTGAAGCTGCTGTCGCTTCCGACGGTTACGACCACACCGGCTCAGCATCCTTCGCGGCCGATGGTGCCGATCACGTCGGTGCTGGCAAACTGGCCTCCGACGGCTCTGACCACACCGGTGCCGCCCGCCTCGCCGCCGATGGTGCCGATCACGTCGGTGCCACTCGCCTGAGCTGATCCACGAGCGTGACTTCACAGCCCGACTTCGGTCGGGCTTAGTTGTGTCTGGAGCCTGAGAAAACCCCGCCGAAACACAAGATGTAGTGAAAAAAGCCTTTTTTGGTTATTTATTGAACAAAAATAATCAGGGGCAAAAATTTAAGAAAAAAAATCTTCTCCCGCCAACCTCGTCCAAAGCCCTGTAAACCCTCGCTCTGACCGAAAAACGGTCGCCGTCGACCGATCCGTGAGCCATTTCGCCGCACCACAGCACGCAAAACTTCCCTATAATGCGGCCTTAAACGGGCCTGTAATATCCCCTTACAGGGATGAAAAGCCAGTCTGAAGCCCCGCACAAGCGTTTGCCGCTTGCTGCGCCCATCAGTGGCTCTCGGAACCCCGTACAAAATTCTGTTTGATGCCTGCGTATAGCTGCTGCAAAAAACGATTCCTTTAGATCCACCGCGGCCAGTAAGGCCGTGTGAAAAACCAACCTATCCATTTTCACACGGGCACTCTGGCCCTCACGCAGGAGACGACACGTCATGCTGAGCTGGGACGAATTCGACAAAGAAGACACGGAAGTAGCAGTCAAGAGCGCCAACGCTGGCCACGCCACCGAAGCCAACATGGACCGTCTCGACAGCGCCGGCGGTGCCGCCGCCCTGGAAGCCCGTGCCGTGACCGCTGCTGACTCCGCCGCCGTTGCCCGTGCCAAAGCCGCCCTGGACTCCCTCGACGTCGCTGAAGGCCTCGCCGAACTCGAAGGCGCCTCCGCCCGTGTCGCCGTTGACGAAAAGCGCATGATCAACTGCCGCGCCGACCTCAACCAGCTCGTACCCTTCAAGTACGACTGGGCCTGGCAGAAGTACCTGGACGGCTGCGCAAACCACTGGATGCCGCAAGAAGTCAACATGACCGCCGACATCGCCCTCTGGAAAAACCCGGAAGGCCTGACCGACGACGAGCGCCGCATCGTGATGCGCAACCTCGGCTTCTTCTCCACCGCCGACTCCCTGGTTGCCAACAACCTGGTGCTGGCCGTGTACCGCCTGATCACCAACCCGGAATGCCGCCAGTACATCCTGCGCCAGGCCTTCGAAGAGGCGATCCACACCCACGCCTACCAGTACTGCATCGAATCGCTGGCCATGGATGAAGGCGAAATCTTCAACATGTACCACGAGATCCCATCGGTCGCGAAAAAAGCCACCTGGGGCCTGAAATACACCCGCTCGATCTCCGATCCGAAGTTCGAAACCGGCACCGTCGAAACCGACAAAGAGCTGCTGCGCAACCTGATCGCCTACTACTGCGTCCTGGAAGGCATCTTCTTCTACTGCGGCTTCACCCAGATCCTCTCCATGGGCCGCCGCAACAAAATGACCGGCGTCGCCGAGCAGTTCCAATACATCCTGCGCGACGAATCCATGCACCTGAACTTCGGCATCGATGTGATCAACCAGATCAAAATCGAAAACCCGCACCTGTGGGATGCCGAGATGAAGGAAGAAGCTTCGCAGATGATCCTGCAAGGTACCCAACTGGAAATCGAATACGCTCGTGACACCATGCCTCGCGGCGTACTGGGCATGAACGCGGCGATGATGGAGGACTACCTCAAGTTCATCGCCAACCGTCGTCTGAGCCAGATCGGCTTGAAAGAAGAGTACCCAGGAACGACTAACCCGTTCCCTTGGATGAGCGAGATCATGGACTTGAAGAAAGAGAAGAACTTCTTTGAGACTCGGGTTATTGAGTACCAGACTGGTGGGGCGTTGAGCTGGGATTGATTCCCTGGCTCCTGATTTTCAGCCAGCGTTAGACTGTTTTCAGCAACGCTGGCCTGCTCCTAAGCAATAGATGTAAAAAGCCACCTAAGCCCAAAGGCAAAGGTGGCTTTTTTGTGGGCGCAATTTGAAGCGCACATTGAATCCAGTAAGCGCCCAGCAATCTCCCCCCACCTTGATCCTTAGGCAGCACAGCGCTGGCCTCTCAGCCCTGACGCAGCAGAAACAAAGCATCGGGCTGAATACCTACAAGAAGCTGCATCAGGCATATGGATCATGCTCATAATCGCCAACGCGTCCATTGCTGCCATCGGTGATACCAGCGCAACCCCGTCCAGGCGGTTGCCGTGAAGCACCGCTGAGGGACGTCGCGCCCGGCATAAAGGCTTACTTGGAGAATACTATTTCGATTGACCCTGTATTGCTCGCGAAGGTCGTCAATGATGACGCGGGTTGTCTGGGGTAACGCGGTGCCCTGAAGTTCTTCGCGAGCAGGCTCGCTCCTACAGGGAACAGCGTTCGAGGTGTACAGAGGCGCAAAAACAAAACCCCTACCTGCATACGCAGATAGGGGTTTCGGAATTTAATCTTGACGATGACCTACTCTCACATGGGGAAACCCCACACTACCATCGGCGATGCATCGTTTCACTGCTGAGTTCGGGATGGGATCAGGTGGTTCCAACGCTCTATGGTC
>NZ_JAHBDR010000076.1:0-47632 GCF_019956575.1 Pseudomonas sp. A-R-19 | reverse complement strand
GTTCTGGAGATTGCCATCGCTGGCAAGCCAGCTCCTACAGGGGATGTGTGTTGCCCGCGATTGCGTAGGAGCCGGCTTGCTGGCGATGGCGATTTTGATTACGCCGATGCAGCCAATGGTTGTTCGGGGTGCGGCAGGCGGGTTTTGATGGTGTTCTGGAGATTGCCATCGCCAGCAAGCCGGCTCCTACGGGCGATGGCGGTCTTGATTACGCCGGTGCCGTGGCGACGATGTCGTCAATCGAGGCGCCCGCTTCGGCACTGCGCAGGTAGGTCTGGTACAGCGCCGAATAAGCGCCACCCTGATCGATCAATTGGCTGTGAGGGCCTTGCTCGACGAGGCGACCGTGGCGGATGACCGCAATGCGATCGGCATCGCGAATGGTTGCCAGGCGATGGGCGATGATGATGGCCGTGCGACCTTCGCAAAGCCGGCGAAACGCCCGCTGGATGCGGCGCTCGGTATGGATGTCGACGGCCGAGGTCGCCTCGTCCAGCACCAATACCGCAGGGTCCGCGAGGTAGGCGCGCACCAGGCAGACCAATTGTCGCTGGCCATGGCTCAGGTGCCCGCCCAGTGGTCCGACTTCGGTCTGGTATTGGTGCGGCAACCGCTCCAGCACTTCGTCCGCGCCCAGCTCCCTGGCGGCCGCAATCAGGCTCGCGTCGTCGGCGTGGGGAGAGGCCAGGCGCAGGTTGTCGAGAATGCTGCCGCTGAACAACACATTGTCCTGCAGGACCACGCCGACATTACGCCGCAGTTCATGCTGGGTCAGGTTGCGAACATCAATGCCGTCCAGCCTGACGGCGCCCGATTGCACCTCGTAGAAACGCGTCAGCAACTGCACCAGCGTGCTCTTGCCATGGCCCGAGGGGCCGACAATCGCCAGTACTTCACCGGCAGGAATGTGCAGGTCAAGGTCGTTGATCACCGGCGTCGAACTGTTGGCATCGTAGCTGAAGTGCGCCTGTTCAAAGCTCACTTCGCCGCGGGCCCTGCCCACGCGTTGCGGTGTGGCGCTGTCGTTGATTTGCGCGCGCGTGTCGAGCAACAGGAAGATGCGTTGCGCCGAAGCCGATCCGGTGGCGTAGCGCTCGAACAGGTCCGACAGCTCCTGCAATGGCCCGAGGAACAGGAATACATAAAACAGACTCTCGGCGATCTGGCCCACGGTCACGTCCGCCTGCGCCAGACCGTAGGCGCCCACCAGCAACAGCACGGCCATGCCGGCCGAGCTGAGCAGCGCAGTAAAGGGCGCGAACCAGCCAGACCGCAGGCTGCCACGGATCAGCGCCTGATTGAAGTCATCCAGCAGGCCGCGATAGCGCCGCAGGTTCGGCGCTTGTTGCGCACACTGCTGCAACATGCGCGCGCCGCTGACGCTCTCCACCAGATGCGCGGTGAAGCGGCTGCGGTTCTCGGCGACCCTGGCCCAGTTGCGCTGGGAGATGCGTTTGAAACCCCAGGTCGCCAGCACCAGCAGCGGCACCGTCGCAGCGAGGCTGAGAAAAAATCGCGGATCGATTCGCCACAGCATCACCGAGGCCAGCCCGCAGCGCAGCAGTGCGCCCAGCAACTCCGGTGGCCCCTGGATCAACAGCGGCTCAAGGGCATCGACATCACGGTCGACTCGGGAAATGATCCGACCGGCCTTGGTCCGGTCGAAATAACTGACGCTCAAGCTCTGGACATGGGCAAACACCCGCACCCGCAGGTCATTCAGCACCCGGATTGCCGCACTGCCGGCGACGAACTGCGAGACCCCGGCGAGCAGGAAACGCCCCAGCCAACTGGCCGCTAACCCCAGGCCGAGCCAGAGTACCAGGCGCTCATCGAGCAACCAGTGACCGCTCTGTTGAATCAACCCGCGGTCGAGCAGTTCACGGACGAACCAAGGGCGCAGGAACACCGTGAATACCAGCAACAGCTCAATGCCGATGACCGCGAAAATGTGCCGGCGAATCGGCTTCAGCAGCGGTAATAGCCGACTGAACATGCTGCGGTCGAGGGCCTTCTTGGCCAGCATTTCTTCAATTTCGATATCGCTCAAGACTTTGCCGGCGATTGGATTAGCCATGGTCGATCCCTAGCAGGTCGCGATAATCAGGAGAGGTATTCAACAGTTCGGCATGGGTGCCGCTGGCAGCGATCCGGCCGTCCTGAAGCATCAGCACGCGGTCCGCCAGGAGGATGGTCGAGAGCTTGCTGGAGATCACCAGCAAGGTGGTGGCACGCCCCTGTTCACGACGCAGTTGGCGAATGTTGTTCAGCACCTGGCGTTCGCTGATCGCATCCAGCGCGCTGGTGGCATCGTCCAGGCACAGGATGTCCGGCTCGCCGAGCAACGCACGGGCCAGGCTCAGGCGCTGGCGCTGACCGCCAGAGAGCGTCACGCCACGATCACCCAGCGGCGTGGCCAATCCCTGGGGCAGGCGTTCGAGTACATCTTCCGCGGCGGCCAGGCACAGCCCGTGAAGCAATTGTTGATCGCTGGCGTGCGGTGCCGTCAGGCGCAGGTTGGCTGCGAGGGTGTCGGAAAACAGAAAGCTTTCCTGGGGGACCACGTGAACCCGCCGCCTGAGTTCGTCCAGCTTCAACTGACGAATGTCCTGCCAGCCGGCGCTGTCCGAGCCCAACGACAGGCGCCCGGAGCTGATGTCGCTCAGGCGTGGCAGCAGGCTGACCAACAGGCTTTTGCCGGTGCCGGTCGCGCCGACCAGCGCGACGATTTCGCCCGGGCGCAGGGTCAGCGAACAGTCCTGCAGGATATCCAGGCCGCCGCCGGGAGCGCTGACGCAGACATGCTCGAGCTTCAAGCCCAGCGGCGTGTCGGGCAGGCTGGCATTGCCGCTGCGGATGGCGGCCGGCTCGTCCAGCAGTTGCCAGATCCGCTCGGCGCTGGAGCGCGCGTCGGCGAACGTCTGCATGACGCGGCCGATGCCCTCGATGCGAAACACCAGGGTGGTGGCAATCAGCAGCGATGTGACCAGCTCACCGATGCCCAGCCGTTCGCTTGCCACCAGGTGGGCGCCGTAAACCAGAATCCACACATGCCCCAGCGCGACGACAGCCTGGGGCAGCGGTATCCGCGAACTGGAATAGGCGAGGGCGTCGCGGGCGTGGTCGGCGAACACCGCTACTTGCGTGGCGAAACGCTGGATGCGGTGGTGTTCCAGGCCAAACGACTTGATCACCCGCACGCCGCCAATACCTTCGCTGAGGTCCTGGTTGACCCGGTCGTAGGCTTGGCCAACGGCCCGGTCGAGACTGACCAGACGTTCGGTCTGGCGCACAAAGATCCACAGGCCGAACACCGTCAGCAAGAGTGGAACCAGTCCCAGCAACGGGTTGTACCAACCCAGCAGGCCGACGGTTGCCAGTACCACCAGCGGCGTTTCCACCACCTGCCGCCAGAAGCTGATCAGGGCATCGCGAACCTTGTCGGCATCACGGGTGGTGCGGGTGATCATTTCCCCCATGCCGTGTTGCCAGTGGTAGCCCAGGTGCAGTGTCTGTACCTGTTGCAGGATACGTTCACGCAGGCGCGTCAGCAGTTCCTGGCTGAGCACCAGCGACAACACGCTCGCGGCGTACTGCAACACGCCACGGCCCAGGGCGACGGCGAGCATCAGCCACAGCCAGTACCAGCCAAGACTTGCGTCGAGGCTGCCATCGGCTTGCCGGATCACCGCGCGACCGGCGCTGACATCGTTCACCGCGTGTCCGATCAGCCATTGTTGCCAGACCAGCCCGAGGTTCGCTGCAATGAACAGCACCGCCACCAGGGCGAAGCGCCAGGGCATTTCCCGATAAATCGCCAGGCAGCGTAATAGGGGATGTTTTTCGATCATGTAATAGCTCTGCAGGAGCCGGCTTGCCGGCGATGGGGCCTTTGGATTTGTACCGGTATTGACGACGCCATCGCTGGCAAGCCAGCTCCTACAGGTCGGTGTGACGTTCGATCTCGTAGGAGCCGGCTTGCCGGCGATGGGGGCCGTCAGATCTATGCCGGGCTGGTGGCGCCCTGTTTTTCCTTGGCATTGAGGATCGCGGTGTATTCACCCGGATCGACACCATTGAGGTAGTAGTTGCCGACGTGATGCAGGCGCCAGCGGATCGGATCGTGAGTGGTGTGGACCCGGGCGTTGCGCCAGAAGCGGTCGAGGTTCCACTTGGTCAGCGATGAACTGGCACCGAGCAGGGAGAAGATGTCACTGGAGATTTTCAGCGAGGCCGCGTCGGAGTGGGCGCGGGCGGTGGCCACCGAAAGAATCAGCTCGTCCTGCAACGCTTTGTTGTCCGGGTCCAGTTCGTGCTGGTCGAACACTCGCGCTGCGTCACGCAGCAGTGATTGCGCCCCACGCAAGGCCACGGCGTATTCACCGATCTGCTTGATGATGTGCGGCTCCTGATTGGCGTGGTCGACACCGCTTTCCACCCAGGGGCGGGCGTTGTGATTGAGGTAGTCCACCGCTGCCGACAACGCGCCTTCGGCAATGCCGGTGTCGATGGCGGCATGAAGAATCTGCGGGAAGGTCAGGCCGGTGCGCTTCATCGGTCCCTTGCGCTGGGAGACGAAGCCTTCGTCGAGTTCGATGTTGTCGAAGATCACTGTGCCGCTGACCGAGTTTTTCTGGCCGAAGGCTTCCCAGTCATCCACCAGGGTCAAGCCTGACGCATTGCGATTGAGCAATACGCCGGCGCCGCCGTCATCGCTGGCGGCGGTCAGGGAAATCCACTCGGCCAGGTAGGAACCGGTGGAGTAGAACTTGCTGCCATTGAGGATCAACTTGCCGTCGGCACGCCGTTCGACCCGGGTCTTGAGCGCAAACTTGTTCTTGCCGCCCACTTCAGCCAAGGCGTTGCCGAAACGTTTGCCGGCCAGCACATCGCGGATCAACCGGTCGCGGATGTCGTCGGAGTAGCCGGTGAAAATCCCGCGCAGCATGACGTTGTGGATTTGCAGCAACTGACCGACACCGCCGTCGGCGATTGAAATGAGGCGCACGGTTTCGACGATGGTTTCCACCGAGGCACCCAGTCCGCCAAATGCCTTGGGAACGCCAATGGCGGTCAGGCCGCTTTCGGACAACAGTTGCGCCTGCCGCCGGGGCAGTTGGCCGTTCTGACTGGCATCGGCGGCGATTTCGGCGATCTCCACGGCGATCTCCTTCGCCACGGCGATGGCTTGGGCTTCGCTCTGAAGCAAGCGGATTGGAGCCTGCTCCTGGATCAGTTGCCCGGCGGGGTTGTGTTCGACCTTGCTCATTGATGTACCTCTGATAATTGATCGGCTGATGGCCACGAAAATCACACCTGTCCCCTGTAGGAGCCGGCTTGCTGGCGATTGGCCTTCGAGCCTTGCGCTGATCCCGTCGACGCCATCGCCAGCAAGCCGGCTCCTACAGGGGGGGAGTTTTCCGGGCGTTGTGAGGGGCTGAGCAAGTTCTGCGCCAAGGGCTTTGGAGTCTGTTGACGCAGGGTTTATCAGTCTGCGAGAGGCACGGGTGCTGCTGTAGAAGCAGCCCCCTGCTCGATCAGCAGCAGTCGCCGCGCAATGCTGCTGGCAGGCCAGCAACTGAAGGCAGTCGGGCATCAGGGAACAGGCGCAAAGCCCCATAAACCGGGGCTTTCGTTTCTTGGCACGGGCGCTGCAATAGCTCCGGCAACAGTCACTTGCCAACCCAGATGGAGCTGCCCATGACGCTTGCTGCCAAACACACCCGACCCGACACCACAGCTGAACTCGAGCAGATCTGGTTCACCCGTTGCCCCGTGCCGACGGCTTCCGGAATCGCCTACAAACTCGGCTGGCTCAGTGAAGAGTTCGCTGCCGACGGCCTGCCGGTTTCGACCTTGCAGGAGGCCCGTCAACTGGGTCATCACCACTACGATCACGAACTGCCAGGGCTGTTTCGCGAAGGCGGAAACGTCCCGGCATTGGCCGCGCGGGCGGCCGGTGCGCCGAGTCGCCTGATCGGCCTGACCTGGATCGAAGAATGGCAGACCATCCTGGTTCGCCCCGACTCCGGCATTCGTCATCCGCAAGACCTCAAGGGCAAGCGCCTGGCGCTGCCAGCCTGGGGTGAAACCCGTCCGGGGAGCATTGCCCGGGCCATGAGCCTGCACGGTTACAAAGGCGCGCTGAGCCTGGCCGGACTGGGGTTCGACGATGTCGAGCTGGTGGAAGTCGCGTTGCAGGATCAGGAACGCGCGGCGAGCCCGCAAGAGGGCTTGCAACGATTGTGGTCGGGCCTCGATTACCTGGTGCGCGGTGAGGTGGACGCGGTCTACGTCAAAGGCGCTTCCGCCGCTGATGCCGCGCGGCGTCTCGGGCTGGTGGTGGGCATCGACCTGGACCTGATCGCCGAGCCCCGGTATCGCATCAACAACGGCACGCCGCGTCCGATTACCGTCCACCAGAGCCTGCTCGACAACCATTTCGACCTGGTGGTGCGTTTTCTCGCCCAAACCCTCAGCGCCGCTGATTGGGCCGCCAACAATCGGGAGGCGCTGAACGCCATTCTCGAGGAAGAAACCCGCGCCGGCAGCGCCGGGGTCGCCGAGGCCTATCGCGGCGAATTCCACACCACGCTGGCGCCGGACCTGTCCTCAGAGCGACTGGAATTTCTCGATACCCAGAAAGACTTTCTCTATCTGCACGGCTTCCTGGAACGCGATTTTTCCATCGCCGACTGGGTCGATCCGCGCCCATTGCAAGCCGCCCATGAACTGTTGGCCAAGCGCCGCGCCTGAATCCGGAGATCTGCCATGACCACTCTCGTCTACGAAAAACCAATCAACGAACAACTGATCAGCGAAGAATTGAAGAACTTCATCGACAAGGTGCTGATCGAGGCTGAAGAAGCCTTCACCGTGTTCCGTGAAACCAACACCATCACGGCTAATGGCACCGTCGGTTTCATCGAACGTGTGCCGGGCCAGGAGCTGCTGGTGTCGGTCAACTATGGCGGGCCGTGGAACTACCGCAAACCACTGCAGGCCACAGTCACCGACTTTGCAGGCAAAGTGATCTACGGCAAAGGCAAGGGCGGTTTGGGTCGCTACACCAAACTGTTCCAGCAGCACGCCGACATCACCACCGTGTCCCATGTGCACTCGCCGTACCTGGGCGCCTGGGCGCAGACCCATCGCACGCTGCCGTTCCACTACGTGCCGGTACAGCGATATCAACTGGCGCGGGAACTGCCGGTGTACATCGACCGACGTCAGCCGGAAGTCGATTTCATTCTCGACAAGATTGCCGAAAGCCCCTTCAACCTGGCGATCCTGGAAGCCAATGGCGGTTCCACCGTGTGGGGCAAGCAAGGTTTGCGCGCCACTGCTGAATTCATCCTGTTGCTGGAAGAGGGCGCGCAACTGCAATTGCTCGCCGATTCCCTGGGCGGCTCCCGCCCCTATGGTCCGGGCGTTCTGACCCAGCAATGGAAAATGAGCGGCCTGTACGACAAAGCCACCGAATTGGGCCTGGTACCAGCCATCGACCGCCGCAGCTGACAGGTCAAATTGCTGGTCACCCCAAATCCTTGTTGGAGCTGGCTTGCCAGCGATGGCTGTCGTGAAGTTGGCGCAAGGTTCAAGGGCCCCATCGCCAGCAAGCCGGCTCCTACAGGGGCGTGTTCGCAAGATTGAACTGTAGGAGCTGGCTTGCCAGCGATGGCGGTCGTGAGGTTGGCGCAAGGTCCGAGGGCCCAATCGCCAGCAAGCCGGCTCCTACGAGGGCGTATTCGCAACATTGAACTGTAGGAGCTGGCTTGCCAGCGATGGCGGCCGTGAGGTTGGCGCAAGGTCCGAGGGCCTCATCGCCAGCAAGCCGGCTCCTACAGGGGCGTGTTCGCAAGATTGAACTGTAGGAGCTGGCTTGCCAGCGATGGCGGTCGTGAGGTTGGCGCAAGGTCCGAGGGCCCAATCGCCAGCAAGCCGGCTCCTACGAGGGCGTATTCGCAACATTGAACTGTAGGAGCTGGCTTGCCAGCGATGGCGGCCGTGAGGTTGGCGCAAGGTCCGAGGGCCTCATCGCCAGCAAGCCGGCTCCTACAGGGGCGTGTTCGCAAGATTGAACTGTAGGAGCTGGCTTGCCAGCGATGGCGGTCGTGAGGTTGGCGCAAGGTCCGAGGGCCCAATCGCCAGCAAGCCGGCTCCTACGAGGGCGTATTCGCAACATTGAACTGTAGGAGCTGGCTTGCCAGCGATGGCGGCCGTGAGGTTGGCGCAAGGTCCGAGGGCCTCATCGCCAGCAAGCCGGCTCCTACAGGGGCGTGTTCGCAAGATTGAACTGTAGGAGCTGGCTTGCCAGCGATGGCGGTCGTGAGGTTGGCGCAAGGTCCGAGGGCCCAATCGCCAGCAAGCCGGCTCCTACAGGGGCGTGTTCGCAAGATTGAACTGTAGGAGCTGGCTTGCCAGCGATGGCGGTCGTGAGGTTGGCGCAAGCCCCGCAGGCGCCATCGCCAGCAAGCCGGCTCCTACAGGGGCGTGTTCGCAAGATTGAACTGTAGGAGCTGGCTTGCCAGCGATGGCGGTCGTGAGGTTGGCGCAAGCCCCGCAGGCGCCATCGCCAGCAAGCCGGCTCCTACAGGGGCGTGTTCGCAAGATTGAACTGTAGGAGCTGGCTTGCCAGCGATGGCGGTCGTGAGGTTGGCGCAAGGCCCGAGGGCCCCTTCGCCAGCAAGCCGGCTCCTACAGGGGCGTATTCGCAAGATTGAACTGTAGGAGCTGGCTTGCCAGCGATGGTGGTCGTGAGGTTGGCGCAAGGTTCGAAGGCGCCATCGCCAGCAAGCCGGCTCCTACAGGGGCGTGTTCGCAACATTGAACTGTAGGAGCTGGCTTGCCAGCGATGGCGGTCGCAAGGTCGATACACAACTCAAGGAATACCACCATGGCTGTAAAAATCCTCTGGTACCTCACCACCCCCGACGGACCCTATCCGTGGGAGCCCGAAGGGCGCTGGAAAACCGATTTCGAGCATTTGAAGCAACTGGCCGTGGCCAGTGATCGCCTGGGGTATTACGGTTCGTTGCTGGGCTCCAGCCCCAACGAAAGCCTGGCTGTCTCGGCCGCGTTGATCGATGCCACCCAGCGTTTGCGTTTTCTGGTGGCGCAACATCCCGGCGAATTGTCGCCGGCGGTGCTGGCCAAGTGGGCGCTGACCTTCGATCAATTCTCCAACGGGCGCCTGTTGTTCAATGTCGTCAACGGCAACGACGCCGGCCTGGCCACGCTTGGCGTGCATTACCCCCACGATGAGCGCTATGACTTCAGTCTCGAATACTGGCGCGCCTTCCAGAACTTCTATGCCGGCGACACGTCGGGGCATGACGGTCGATACGTCAAGCTCGCCCCGCGCTCACCGGCTGCTTCCAGTCATCCCCTGGGCGGCTGGCATCCGCCCAAACAGAAACCCGGCATTCCATTGTGGGGCGCCGGCACCTCGGGGCCCGGCGTTGCCCATTCGGTGCAGTTGCTCGATGTTTACCTGAGTTTCGCCAATACCCCACCGAAACTCGGCGAGAAATTCCGCAAAGTGGCGGCAGAGGCTGCGAAGATCGGCCGCGAGCTGACCTTCGGCACGCGTCTGCAAATCATCGTCCGTGAGACCGAAGAGGAAGCCTGGGCCCACGCCGAAAAACTCTTGCAGCGCACCTCGCTGCAAACCGCACGCACGGCCATCGAACGGCAACTGCCCCCCGGCGAAACCCTGGACAGCTTCCACAGCGACGACCCGCAAATCCAGCGCAACGTCGACGCCGTCCGTGCAGGTCGCCTGCCCAAGGCTCGCGACCTGGAGATCTACCCCAACGTCTGGCTCGGTCCGAGCCTGTTCGGCTTCAACATCCTCGGTCCAGCCGCTGGCACTTATCTGGTGGGCAGCGCCGAGCAGGTTGCCGAGCGGATTCGCGAGTACGAAGCACAGGGCACGTCAGCGTTCATTCTCTCGGGTTTTCCGCTGATCGATGAAGCACACCGGGTCGCGGACCTGCTGTTCCCGTTGCTCGACCTCGATCACGGTTTCGACGTGCCGCGCCTGCGCGCCGACACGCCAGCGCCGCAACGCACCAACGTGGTCGAACGGGCCTGAGGAGTCTGGCATGAGTGAAGGATTTTCCCGTCGCAGGTTTCTCGGCAACGGCCTGGCGGTCGGCGGTGGCCTGATACTGGGCAGCAGCCTGCTCACCGGCTGCGACAGTGGAGCGGCCACCGGTGGCACCGCGACGTTGTCCAGCACACCTGTCCGGGGCGGGCGCTTGCGGGTCGGCATTATCGACGGCGATCAATCGGGCAACCTCGATGCGCACAAACCGGTGGGCGGCGGGATCATTCGCGGCTGGGCGCTGTACAGCAAGTTCTGGGAATGGAACACCGACGTCAGCACGCGCCTGGCCCTGGCGGAGTTTGCCGAGCCCAATGCCGATGCCAGCGCCTGGACCATTCGCATCAAGCCGGGGCTGGAGTTTCACCACGGCAAGAGCATCGGCGCCGACGACATGCTGTTCTCGATCCTGCGCCTGACGGACCCGAAACTGGCGTCGCCATTTGCCGGCCTGGTGGGGGCGATCGACCGCAACGCCTTGCGCAAACTGGACGAACGCACCATCGAGATTCGCTTCAAGGAAGGCCAAAGCTTCTATCCCCTGGATGAAACCCTGATCAGTTTCGGCGGCATCGTGCCGACCGATTACGACCCCGTCACCAATCCGGTCGGCGCCGGGCCGTACAAACTGAAAAGTTTCATCCCCGGTCAGCGCTCGCTCTACCAGCGTTTCGAAAACTACTACAAACCCGGTCAACCCTATGCCGATGAGCTGGAAATCATCGAGTTCAAGGATCAGGTGTCCCGCGCTGCGGCCCTGCGCGCCGGGCAAATCGATGTCGCCAGCGGCGTGCAGGCTGAACATAGCGCGCTGCTCAAGGCTGACGCACGACTGAAGTTGTACGCATCGCCGAGCACTTCGTTTACCGGATTCAACCTGAACCTGGCCAAGGCACCGTTCCAGGATCAGCGAGTGCGCCAGGCATTTCGTCTGCTGGCCGATCGTCAAGAGCTGGTCGAGCGTGGGCTCAATGGTTTCGGGCGGATCGCCAATGACCTGTATTCGCCCCATGACCCGACGTACAACCACAGCATTGCCCAGCGTCCGTACGACCTGGAGCAGGCGCGGTCGCTGTTGCGCCAGGCCGGGCAGAACGATTTGCGGGTGGAGCTGACCACCACACCGGGACCTGGCGTCAATGCGGCGCTGGTGTTCGCCCAACAGGCGAAGAAGGCCGGGGTCGAGATCAAGGTCACCCAGGTCGATGGCTCGGTGTTCAATGGTCCGCAACGGGAAAACTGGCTGTTATCGCCAGGCTCCACCCCGGCTCGGGGGTTCCTGGCTTCGGCGCTGCACAACGACGCACCCCAGGCCATCTACAACCGCAGTAACTTCCACGATGAGCGTTTCACTTCGTTGTACCAACAGGCGTTGGCGCAGCCTGATCTGGAACGGCGCAAAGTGCTGGTGCATGAAGCGCAAAGCATTCAACACGAGCGTGGCGGTCTGTTGATCTGGGGCTTCAATGATGTGCTGGACGCTGCTTCCGTGCGGGTCGGTGGACTGGCACCCGAACAGACGACGTTCGCCTCCTGGCGTTTCGATGAAATGTGGGTGAACCATGTCTGATCCGTCCTGCAAACCCCCACGCACACCGGCCTGGCTGTCGTGGTTCATCGGGCGGTTGGGCTATGGCCTGCTGACGGCGTGGGTCATCAGCCTGGTGGTGTTCATTGCCACCCAGGCGCTGCCCTCGGACCCGGCGAGGGTGATCCTGGGGCCCGATGCACCGCTGGAAAGCATCCTCACCCTGCAACGCCAGTTGGGCCTGGACCGGCCGATCATCGAGCAGTACCTGCGTTGGCTGGGACATGCCCTGAGTGGCGAACTGGGAGTGTCGCTGGACTCCAATGTGCCGGTGGGCAACATCCTGTTCGGGCGCTTTGGCTACACGTTGGCGCTGCTCGCCGGAGTGATTGCGCTGGTGGTGCCCGTGGCGTTGCTGCTCGGCGTGTCACTGGCCTTGCGGCGTGACAGTCGCCTGGATCGCTGGAGCCTGTCGTTGTTGATTTTTCTCAAGGCCACCCCGGGGTTTCTGTTGGCCATTGGCCTGGTCTTGCTGTTTTCCATGCCCCACATGGACGTGCTGCCAGCGGTGTCGATCCTTGATCCGGACAAGTCCCTGCTGCGCCAGTTGCAGTTTCTGGTGTTGCCGGTGCTGGCCCTGAGTCTGTCGGCGCTGCCGTACCTGACCCGCATGGTGCGGGCGTCGATGATCGAAGCGCTGGAGTCCGATTACGTCATCGCCGCCAGGTTGCGGGGCATTCCCGAATGGCGAATCGTCTGGCGCCACACGTTGCCCAATGCGCTCATTCCGGCCATCCAGGGCGTGGCCCTGACCCTGCGCACCCTGATCGGCGGGGCGCTGCTCGCGGAGGTGATCTTCAGTTACCCGGGCATCGGCACCTCGCTGAACTCGGCGATCCAGATGCGTGATTTGCCGATGGTCCAGGCCATCGTGCTGTTGATCACGCTGGGCGTGGTGCTGATCAACCTGTTCGCCGATCTGCTGACCGTGATGCTGACACCGAAACTGCGTACCGCCCGCCGGGTCACCATGATTCGACGCAACCGCCGGGGCATCCAGCCCTGGTGGCGACGCTCCCCATCCAAGGCTCCTTGAGAGGTTATGCATGACTGATTCGCGAGGCCTTCGTTGGCACAGGTGGCTGGATGAACCGCAAACCCGCAAGGGCGCGCTGATCACTTCGCTGGTGGTCCTGCTTGCGTTACTGGGCCCATGGCTGGCGCCCCACAGCCCGACGGAGATGGTCGGCCCGGTGTATGGCGCCCCCGTGGCGGCGGCGTTGCTGGGTTATGACTTTCTCGGACACGACGTGTTGTCGCGCTTGCTCAGCGGCGGCGTGTCGGTGCTGTGGATGTCATTGGCGGCCGCCTCGATTGCGCTGTTGGCGGGTAGCACCCTGGGCCTGTTGGCGGGGTTCTCCCGGCGTCGGCTGGATCAACTGATTACCTGGCTGGCAGATGTGTCACTGGCGTTTCCCGACCTGATCCTGGTGTTGTTGATCGTCTCCATGCTGGGTCGCGCGCCCTGGCTGATCGTGCTGACCGTGGCCATTGCATTCACCCCCGGCGTCATTCGCCTGGCCCGTGGCAGCGCGGTGGTGGTGGCGGGGCAGGAGTTCGTCGAGGCCGCGCAGATGATGGGGTATTCCAGGCGGCGGATTCTGTTCAAGGAGATCCTGCCCAATATCCTCACGCCGCTGCTGGTGCACTTCGGCAACATGCTGACCTGGGGCGTGGGCATGCTCTCGGGGCTGAGTTTTCTCGGTTACGGCGTGGCGCCGCCGACTGCTGATTGGGGGCTGATGATCAACGAGAATCAAGCGGGGTTGCTGGTTCAGCCCTGGGCGGTGTTGGCGCCGGCCATCCTGATTGGCATCTTCGCCTATGGCACCAACATTCTGGCCGAAGGCATTGGGCGCAGCAGCTCACGGATCGGAGAAAAACAGCCATGAACGCCATTGCCGGAATCGAGTCACGCTCCCCTGTGGTGAAGACGCACGTGTTGCAGGTTCGGGACTTGCGGGTCGAGTTGTCGGAACAGATCGATGTGCTGTCCGGCGTGACCTTCAGCCTTGAGGCCGGAGAAATTCTCGGGCTGGTCGGGGAATCCGGGTCGGGCAAGACCACCCTGGCCACTGCCTTGCTGGCCCATGCCCGAAGGGGCGCGCGGATCGTCGGCGGGGAAGTCGAAGTGTCCGGTCAATCGCTGCTGACGCTGCAGGGCGAAGACCTGCGCCGGGCCCGGGGCAGCCTGATCGGTTACGTCGCCCAGGACCCGGCGACCGCCCTGAATCCGGCACTGCGAATCGGCAGTTTGCTGCGCGAAACCCTGGGTGCCCATCAGATTGAACTGGACCGTGCCGCTCAACAGCAGCGCATCCTCGAGACCTTGCGTGATGTCGGTCTGCCCGACGATGCGCAGTTCCTGCGACGCTTTCCCCATCAACTGTCCGGCGGACAGCAGCAACGGGTGATGTTGGCACTGGCCTTTGTCTTGCGTCCGGCATTGATCGTCCTCGATGAGCCGACGACAGCACTGGACGTCACCACCCAGGCCCACATCCTCGCCACCCTGCGCCGGTTGTGCAAAAGCCTGGGTATCGCTGCGGTGTATGTGTCCCATGACCTGGCGGTGATCAAGGACCTGGTGGACCGGGTGATGGTGATGTATGCCGGGCGTATCGTCGAGGTTGCACAGCGCGAAATGCTGTTCCATCAGCCGGCTCATCCCTATACCCGAGGGTTGCTGGCGGCGATTCCCGATGTGGCGCAACGCCGGGATTTGCCGGCGATTGCGGGGCATGCGCCGGCACCGGGGCAACGACCACAAGGGTGTGCCTTCGCGCCTCGGTGCCCCCGTCGCGTCGCGGCGTGCTCGGTGCTCGAGCCGCAATTGCAGGCCCTGTCATCACAGCAGCGGGTGGCCTGCCTGGCCCCGCATCTGCAACCCTTGCAACGGGTTGCCCAAGCGTCCGTTGCACCAGTCACCGACTCGGTGGAGCGCACGCCACTGTTGCAGATCAAGGACCTGAACGTGGCCTACGACCGCCAGGTACTGTTCGATGTTTCCCTGCACGTGGCTGCCGGGGAGTGCCTCGCGCTGGTGGGCGAGTCGGGTTCGGGCAAGACCAGCCTGGCGCGCGCCGTTGCCGGGTTGGGGGAAAACGCCGAGGGCGAACTGCTTTACGCGGGCGGTTTGTTGAGCCTGTCGGCGCGCCAGCGTGACGGGGCGCAACGGCATCAGATCCAGTACATCTTCCAGAATCCATACCGGGCGTTGAACCCCCGACAAAGTGTTTTGCAGACACTGAGTGCGCCTCTGGAGCATTTCTTCGGGATCAAGGGCGCTGCCGCACGGGAGCGCGTGCACGCTGTGCTCAAGCGGGTTTCGTTGCCGGCCTCGGTGGCGGATCTGTATCCCCACAGCTTGTCTGGTGGTGAGCGCCAGCGCGTAGCGATTGCCCGGGCGTTGGTCTGCGAGCCACGGCTGTTGATCTGCGACGAAATCACCTCGGCCCTGGATGTATCGGTACAGGCGTCGATCCTGGCGCTGTTGCGGCAATTGCAAGGGGAAGGACTGACGCTGCTGTTCGTCACCCATGACCTGGGCGTGGTCCGCGCCATCGCCGACCGGGTGTTGGTATTGAAGTCCGGTCGTGTGGTGGAACAGGGGCGGGTGGATCAGGTGCTGGATCAACCGCAGGCGGCGTATACACGCACATTGCTGGAGAACTCGCCGACGTTGGCGGGCGGCGTTTTGTAGGTGCTGGTTTGTCAGCGATTCGGCGGTGAACGTCATGCCGCCATCGCCAGCAAGCCGGCTCCTACAGATCGTGGGTGTGCCGATATTATGTTGGCACACCCGAACCCGTAGGAGCCGGCTTGCTGGCGATGGCGGTCGTACTGTCACATCCAGAACCAGACTTTGACGACGTTCCTGATTCTGGCGCACTAGCCTTGTGTTTCGGTCTCGAACACAGGAGGGCAATGGATTGCCTGATCTTCCTCACGCCAATCGGCTTCGCACCGGACGTTATTCCCAATCCGGACAAATCTATTTGCTCACTGCCGTCACTCATCACCGTGATCCGCTATTTGCCGATTGGCGTGTGGGGCGCCTGGTGGTGGATCAATTTCGCCAGGCCCAGACAGAAGAATGGGCCGACTCACTCGCTTGGGTGGTAATGCCCGACCATTTCCATTGGCTGGTCGAACTGAAGAACAGCACGTTACCGGCGCTGATGCTCGCCACCAAATCCCGCAGCGCCCAGGTGATAAATGCGTCTTTGAACCGTAGGGGACCGGTATGGCAGAGAGGTTTTCACGACCGTGCAATTCGACGGGAAGAGGATTTACAGGCTGTGGCCCGATACATCGTTGCCAATCCGTTACGTGCGGGCTTGGTGAGGCGCGTGCACGATTATTCTTTGTGGGATGCCAAATGGCTGTAGGTGGTGGCCGTTGTGACGCCATCGCCAGCAAGCCGGCTCCTACAGATCGTGGGTGTGCCGATATTATGTTGGCACACCCGAACCCGTAGGAGCCGGCTTGCTGGCGATGGCGTTGGTTAATATTGCGTCGTACTTATGCCACACGCGCCTTTCGACGGCGTGCCTCTTCGCGCACCGCCGGGATGATCCAGCGTCCGTAATCAACCGTGTCGTACAGCGGATCGTAGCCACGGTTGAGAAATGTGCTCACTCCCAGGTCGACGTAGTCGAGCAAGGCCTGAGCCACGGTTTCCGGGGTGCCGACCAGGGCGGTGGTGTCGCCGTAGGCACCGACGGCGGTGGCGGTGGGCATCCATAGCGCACGGTCATGACGATCACCCGCCGCGGCGGCGGCAAGCAAGCGTTCGGAGCCGGTGCCCTTGATGCGTTTTTGCCAGGGGCTGCCGGCGGCAAACTGTGGGTTGGCCTTGATCTGATCGAGGATCTGTTGCGCCCGTTGCCATGCCAGTTCCTCGGTCGCGCCCAGGATCAAGCGCACGGACAGGCTGACCCTCGGCGCCTCCACGCCCGCCGCGCTGGCGGCTGCGCGCAGTTTGCCGATCTGCTCGGCGACACCGCTCAAAGGCTCACCCCACAAGGCATACAGGTCCGCGTGCTTGACCGCGATCTGATAGGCGATATCCGAAGACCCGCCGAAGGAGATCGGAATGTGCGGCTGCTGCAACGGCTTGACCGGCGAGAAGGCACCCTTGATGTTGAAGTACTGCCCTTCGAAGTCGAATGGTTCTTCCGCGGTCCAGGTGCGCCGGACGATTTCCAGGTACTCATCGGTACGTTTGTAGCGCTCTGTCTTGTCCAGCAGGAAGTCGCCTTCCTGGGGTTCGGCGGTGATGCCGGTAATGGCATGCAGGCGAATCCGTCCGCCGCCCGTGGTGTGATCCAGTGTCGCAAAGGCCCTGGCGGCGACGGTCGGGGCGGTGAGGGCCGGGCGGTGGGCGATCATGAACCCCAGGCGTTCGGTATGTGCGGCGGCGTAGGCGGCGATCTGCAAACTATCCGCGCTGCCCGGGCCGCTGGCGATCAGCACCCGGTCGAAGCCGGCGTGCTCGTGGGCACGGGCGTGGTGACGGATAAACTCCAGATCGAAATCCGGGCTGCGAACACCTCGGGTCTCGGACCACTGGCGGGGGAAAATCATGCCGACGAATTCAATGGACATGGGAACACTCCTGATTGCGGTAAGCGGGCAGGCCGCTGGCTTAGAACTGGTAATCCACCTGGGCCAGCAACGTGCGGCCGGGCATGGGTTGCAGGAAGGTGTTGGTGGAGCCGGCCAGGCCACTGACGAAATTCAGTTCGTTGGTCAGGTTGAGCACGCGCAAGGTGGTGCTCCACTGCGGCTGGCGGTAGTAAACCGCGAGGTCGAGGTTGTACTCGTCCGGGACCTTCACGGTCTTGCTCAGGTTCAGGTACCAGCTACTGGTCCACCACCCGGACAGCTCGGCACCAAAGCCTGAATCGAAGCGATAGTCGACGTAGCCGCTGGCGGTGTATTCGGGAATCTGCACCGCATCAAAACGCCCCGAAGGCCGCTGGTTGAGGCTGTTGTTGTCACCAAACACCGTGCCGTTGTCGGGGATGAAGCCGGCCGAGGCAAAACCGGCCTGGGAGGCGAACTCGTTGTAGGCGGTGAGTTTCGTAAGGTTCAACGCCGTGCGCAGGTGATCGTCAGGCTGGTAGCGAATGGTCGACTCCACGCCCTTGATCACCAGTCGCGCGATGTTGTTGTTGCTGTCGGGTGATTGATCCCGCTCCTGCTTGAACGCTGCCAGGCTCATGAACAACTCGTTGGGCACGGCTTCGACTTTCAACCCGACTTCGTGCAAGACACTCAGGCTTTCGAACGCCAACGGATTGAGCAAATTCGCGCCCGCGCCGCTGCCCCAGCCAAGGCCATTGGAGAAGAACCCGGTGTTGACGGCCAGGGAGCGATCGAAGGTGTAGTACAGCGTGCTGTTTTCGGTCGGCTTGATGTAGGGGCTGACCTGAAAGGCAAACAGTCGGTAGTTGTCACTGTCCTTGCGCGGATTGCCACCGGCGAGCACGAACGGGTTATCGATTTCGGCATCGATCCAGCTGCGGCTCGCGCCGATGTTCAGGCCGACACGCTCACCCCATCGCAGGTTGTGCTGGGTGAACAATGTCTGGGTGGTCCAGGTACTTTCAGCGGTGTAGGGCGCGACGGACTCTGCGTACAAGCCATGGCCGGCCGGGTACATCGGCGGCAGGTTCAGCCAGCCGTAGAGGTTGGAAAACTGTGGTACGCCAGCCTGGCCGATCCAGGCACCGTTGCCGCCGGCCGGGTTGGAGCCGGTCAGCCCCAGAAGGCTCCCCGGGTTCTTGCCCGAAGGGTCCTGGGTCAGGTCATAGGCATTGATGGTTGAGCCGAAACTGTTATTGGCGGCGATCGACTGGTTGAGCTCGCGGCGGTAGATCAGCCCTGTGTTGCTGTCATCACGCAGGGTCAGGCCGCCCAGCTGCGTTTCGTTGCGCGAGCGAAACTCGAAGCGGTTATCGAAAATATTGTCCTTGGACTGCACCTGGAAAGACCCAACGGCGTCGGTCATGTCCCGCGAGCGCTGGTAAAACGTGTTGTTGGCCAGGGTGATGGTCGGCGTCAGATCAGCCTCCACTCGCAGTTGCGTGGTGAAGCGTCGCGAAGTGTTTTCATCCTCATCGCGCTGGCCGGTTTGTGACGACAGGGAGGTCAGGCCGTTGCCGGCGAGCGACGGGTCGTAGACCCAGCCACGCAGGCTGCCAGGGTTGCTGCGGGTGTTGGGGGAGGTGGTCTGGAAACTGCCGTCGACCACGCTGTATTTCCCTTGGGCATTACGTTGGCGTTTGACCCAGCCCAGGGTCGGCGCATCGGCCGCGCCGGAGGCCAGCACCGGCGACCACAGCGTGTTGCCGTTCTGGATGATCGGCGTGGCCCGTCCGGCGTAATACTTGCCGCTGTCCACCAGTTCCTGGTTGGCGCGGTTCCAGCCGTGGGTGATGTTGTAGTCGTAGTAGTCGTCGTAACTGGCATTCCAGTCGACGCGCACGCTGTCATTGCGCCAGGCCAAGGCGCCGTAGAACGCGTCGAAGTTGTTGTCGACGTTGTCGTAGAAGTCTTCCTGACGTTGTTTGGTGATGCTGATCCGGTAAGCCAGGTTGTCACTCAGTGGCCCGGTGTTGTCGACGCTGAATTTTGTCGCGTCGCGGGATTCACCGTCAGGCACCCAACTGCCCACCTCGCCGCTGAGCCTGGTCTTGAATTCATTGAAGTTCGGCTTTTTGCTCAGGTAATTGACGTAACCGCCACTGCCCGACACCGAGCCGTAGGTCACCGAGGACGGACCGGCGACAATGTCGGCGCCTTCATAGGCGTTGAAGTTGGCCGGGTGCCGCACACCATAAGCCCGCTGACCGTCCTGGAATACTTCAGAGCCCTGGGCGCGAAATTGCGGCGCGATCCCGGCGTTCTGGCCGCCGCCGCGAGTGATGCCGGGTGCGTACTTGACTAGGTCGTCGGCACTGCGGATCGGGTCGTCGGCCAGCTGTTCGGCATTGATCTGAGAGATCGAACGCGGGGTGTCGAGCACCTTGGTTTCGATGCCTCCATAGATCGAAGACTCCGGCCGGGTGGGCAGGGCGTCATCGTCGGAATCACTGGCGCTGGCCTGAACCGTGACGGTTTGCAGTTGAGTGTCGGCGGCAAATGTTGCTGTCGACAGGGTAGAAACGAAGACCAATGCCAGAGCGTGGCCAGAAGCAGGACGAACGAAGCCGATAGAGGGCATGAAAATGTGCCTCGAAAGATAAATTCATTGAATTGCGTAAACACGCCAACATCGCCCCTGTAGGAGCCGGCTTGCTGGCGATGGCGTCATAACGGCCACCATTGCCATCGCCAGCAAGCCGGCTCCTACGGGTCAGTGGTGTCTGGTTATGCCGTGTCTCTCAACCAGAGCTTTTCAAAGCGCCAGGTGCTGAACAGCGACTCTTCGGCCGCCGCGCCACCGACGCGGTTGGCCACGCTGTCGAGCAAATCGGCGTAACCCCAGATCAACATGCCGCCGCGTTCGTACTGGATCTGCTGGACCTGGTGGACCAGGGCCTTGCGCTTTTCCAGGTCGGGCTGGGCCATGGCCGCCAGGAACAATTCGCTGAACTGCGGATCGTTGAAATGGGTCTTGTTCGATACGGCAAACGGCGCGTCGGTGTGAATCGCGCTGGCCAGGAATGGCGCGCCGATGCTGCCGCCGGTGCTCAGCGTCCAGTCGTTGCGTTGCGGTCCCTGAAAAGTGGCCAGATCGACCTGCTTGACCTTGAGGGTCACGCCAATGCGCTTGGCCTGTTCAGCCAGCACCAGCGCCGAAGTCAGCCCCGGCCCCGGGGTCGTCACCAGTTCCAGTTCGAGGTTTTCATGCCCGGCTTCCTTGAGCAGTTGCGCCGCACGCTGCGGGTCGTGAGGGCGCGGTCCCAGGGTGTGGTTGAAGGTGGGGTCGCTGGGTGCGTACAGGTCATTGGCCACGCGTCCCTGACCGTTGAGCGCCCGGCGCACCAGTTCCTCCCGGTCAGCCAACAGGCGAAATGCCTCGCGTACCCGTGGGTCGTTGAATGGCGGTTTGTCGAGGTTCATGTCGAACGACAGCCAGTTGCCGGTCACCGATTTGACTACTTTGAGTCGTGGATCGCGCTGCAGTACCTCCAGCTGTTCGGTGGGCATCACGTTGGCCATGTCGATCTGTCCGGAACGCAGGGCCGCCAGGCGCGAAACCTGATCCTTGAAGTCGATGATTTCCAGCTCATCGGCGTAGGGCTTGCCGTCCTTGTAGTAGTTCTCGAACCGCGTGAACAGCGAACGCTGGCCGGGAGTGAAGCTTTTCAGTTTGTAGGGGCCGGCGCCCACCGGGTTGGACACCGGGTGATAGTCCACCGGTACGATCCCGCCAAAGTTGACCCAGGTCTCCGCCAGCGGCATGTAGCTGCGGCCTTCACGAAAGTTCAGGCGCACGGTGCGTGAATCGAGCTTGACCAGGTTGTCGCGGTCTACCCAGTGCAACAGCGCGGCATAGGGCGAGGCCAGCTGCGGGTCGGTGAGGCGGCGGATGGAGAAAATCAGGTCATCGGCATCGATGGTCTTGCCATGGTGGAACTCCAGGTCCGGGCGCAGGCGCAGGGTCCAACTGCTGGCATCGGCGTTGGGTTCGGCGAACTCGGCCAGGGCCAGGCGCGGCTGCATCTGTTCGTCCCACTCCCACAGCTTGCTGTACAGCGCAAAGCCGCGAACGATGCCGCTGCCGATGGGCTTGTGCGCGTCGAGGTTACCGCTCTGGTTACCGTCGAGAATGCCCAGGCGCAGACGTCCGCCGTAACGCGGCTTGTCGTCGGTGGCGACGGCCACGGCCGGTTTGTCGTCGCTCGGACCGCAGCCGGTGAGCAGTCCGCCACCGAGCAGCAACCCACCGCCCAGCAGCGCGCTGTGGCCGAGAAAATCCCGGCGGCTGAATAATGAGTGATCGTCGCTCATGGCATCAGGCTCCGGCCGGGCCGTTGGCGGAACGCAGCTCCAGCGGCGCTTCTGACGGGCGACTCAGTTGGACGCGCTCAGTGCGAAAGTGCGGGAGGATGTGTTCGCCCAGGCGATAGGCTTCTTCCAGGTGCGGGTAGCCGGCGAGGAAGAACAGGTCGATGCCGATGGCGTTGTACTCGCGAATTCGCGCCACGACATTTTCGTAGCTGCCCACCAGCGCGCAACCGGGCGGAATGCCTATGTAGCCGAAACCGGTCCAGACGTTGGGGTGGATGAAGAAGTCGTCGAAGCCCTGGGTCTCGGCCTTTTGCGCGAATTCGTTTTCGTAGCTGAGCTTGCGCGCGGTGCGCAGACCGGCATGGGCCGCCACAGCCTTGACCGCGCCCCTGGCGATGCCTTCGTCGAAGAAACGCTTGGCTTCGGTGCGGGCCAGTTCCTCGGTCTCCCGGGTGATGACGTCGATCGACAAACCGAAGCGAATGTCGGTGCGCCCGTACTTCAGGGCACGCTCGCGAATATCGGCAATCAGCGCGGCAATTTCATCCGGATGCTCGGCGCGCATCAGGTAGAAGTCGGCGTGTTTGGCCGCGAACTCCCGGGCCGGGATCGATGAACCGGCGGTGCAGATCAGCGGCAGCTCGGCCTTCTTCAATGGCCCGCGCAAACCACCGCCTTCGGCCTTGTAGAACTTGCCCTCGTAGTGGAAGTTCTCGTTGTGCCAATAGCCCTTGACCACGTCCATGAACTCGATGGCCCGTTCATAGCGCTCATCGTGGTCGCTGAAGTCGCCGACCTGGCGCTGAATCGCATCCGAGCCGCCGTTGATGATGTTCCAGACCAGGCGATTGCCAGTGGCGCGCTGATAGGTCGCGGCTTGTTGCACCGCCACCCACGGCGTGTAGTGATAGGGCTGGAACGCCGTGACGAATTTCAGCGTGCGGGTTTCCCGGGCAAGCAACGAGCAGACGGTCCAGGGTTCTTCGCCCGAAGGGGCGTTGACCATCAGGGCGCCGCCGAAGCCGTTGATCTCCGCGGCCTTGGCGATCTGCCCGAGATAATCGATATAGGTGAAATGATCACCGACGCTGAACGCCGAGACCGCGCCGGTACTCGGGCCGCCGCGATGCCAGTCGCCACGGTTGCGCGGGTCGCCGGGGAGGAACTGGGTTTCGCCATGCAGGGGCAGGCGGGTGAAGAATTCAATGCTCATGTCGAGGGCTCCGTCTCACTGCACAGTGGGGCTGCAGATCGGGCTGATGGGCTGATCGTTGATGACCTTGTGGGCGAAGGGCACCGAGTCCTTGAGCGAGGCGTTGACCGTTTCGCTGTGGCCCAGCCCTTTGTAGAGATGGCCTTCGACCACCGAACCGGTTTTGCAGGCGTCCTGCATCAGCGCGACTTGAGTCGAGGCCGCCGGGGTTTTGTCTTCGGCACCGGTGCCGATGAAAATCGGCTGGGCCAGTTTCAGCGTCGGGTAGGACACTTGTTTCTGCCACAGGGCAAGCTGGTCGCCCTTGTAGTCTTTTTTCGCATTGGCCGGGGTCAGGCCGACGCCGATCACGTCGCTGACCAACGCCGCCAGGCAACTGGTGCGGGCCTGCTCGAACAGTGGCAGGGCCTTGTCGGTGTAGAAATCCCTGGGGTTGATGCTTGGGTCGTACTGCTGGGCAGCCAGCAAGGTGTAGAAGCCGTAGGCGAGGGAGGCATCGACTTTGTCCGGGTCCTGTTCACCGACGTTTTTCGCCCCCACGGTGTAAATCACGCCGGTGCCGATGCTGCCTTTGACGCCGAGGCCGGGCGCATAAGTCGGGGCATAGGCCGCCGAGGCGAATGCCCCCGCGCCGCCCTGGGACTGACCGACGATCAGCACCTTGTTGGCCAGCCCCGGAACACCGGCGACCACGGCCTTGGCCGCATCGAGAATGCCGTAGGCGGCCATGCGATTGTTCAGCAGCGGGTGGCCACCGGGAACGCCGAGGCCCTGATAATCGGTGGCGACAATGGCATAACCTTCGTCCAGCCAGCGGCTGAGGTACTGCACGTCGCGATAGGACCGGCCTTGCCAGGACGGCGCACAAACGTCCGCGACACCGACCGTGCCGTGCCCCCAACTGGCGACCGGCCAACCACCGGCGGGCGCCTTGCCCTTGGGCAGGAACAACGTGCCGGAGACCACGATCGGGGTCTTGTTATCAATGCCGTCGGTGGAGCTATAGAGAATCCGCTGGGCGCTTGCCGCGTTGGGCAGGCTCAATGTCTTTTCCAATGGCTCGCTGCGCAGAAGCTTGCCCGGTGTGGCAGGAATCACCTCTTGCCAGGTGTAGAACGCCGAGACTCGGCCATCACCTTGCAGCGGATCGGGTTTCGGCGCGTGTGCACCCGCGGCCATGGCACTCATGGACAGCGCCAGGACACTCAGGCCGAAGACGAATTTATGCGGCAGTTTCATCAGGAATTCCCTATTCATGGATTGTTGCTGACCTGGCCACGCAGGGCCGGCCAGTAGTCGGTGAGCTTCAGATCGATCAGCGCCTGGTTGGTGAAACCGGTGGTCAGCGATGGGGTGATGTCGTAGTTGTCGCGAATCAGGTGATTGGCCAGGGCGTAGGCGGTCAGGGCCTGGTAATGCGCCTTGAGTTGCTGGTCGCTTTTTGGTGCCCAGCGTTCTTTCCAGGCCACGGGATCGTTCAAGTCATCACGACGCAGCACACTTTCAGCGGTGCCGGCACGGGAGGAAAGTTGGTAATAGGCGTCTTGATTCTGTTCCTGGGAAATCCACCACGCCGCTTTGACCCAGGCCGTCGCCAGTAGCTGAGTGATGTCCGGATGTTGTGTGACGAAACTGTCGGTACCCCAGAGATCGGACACCAGGCGCCAGTCATTGGCACCTTGCTTGGTTGACCAGATAATCTTGCCCACGCCTTTGTCTTCCAGGGCATAAGCCTCGCTGAGCAGCACCGCCGCATCCACTTTGCCGGCGGATACCGCCGCCGCGCCGACTTGCGGATTGAGGTTGGCGATCTTGAAGTCGTCGAGCTTCAGGCCCTTGCTGGCGAGGAAGTTGCTGAAGGCGAACTCCCATGGACGACCGCGATGCAGGGCCAGGCGCTTGCCCTTGAGGTCTTCAATGCTTTTGGCCTCGGAGCCGGCCGGCACTACCAGATAGATATTGTTGCCGCTGCCACCCGGGACAATCAGCTTGCCCGGCACGCCACCTGCGCCGGCGATCACCGAGGGCAGGTCGCCGCGTACGGCGAAGTCGATGCTGTTGTTGCTGAAGCCTTCGTTGATCTGCGGACCGGCGCCGGCGTGGGGCAGGGCGATCCACTCCAGCTTCACGCCGCGCTGGCTCAACTGCTGTTCAAGCCAGCCGTCCTCGATCACTCGGCCGGCGATACCGCCAAACACCGGCTTGCCACCCTGCGTGTAGGCAACGATGGCGATCTTCACCGAAGCCGGTGCCTGTTCGGCCAGTGCGGTGGCACTGAGCAGTAAACCGGTCAATGCGACCAGACTGTTGCGCCAGAAACGTTTCATTGAAATCTCCCTGAGTCGACTGTACGAAAAACCACGCGATTGCCCTTGTAGGAGCCGGCTTGCTGGCGATGAGGCCTTCGAGCCTTGCAGCGCTTTTGCGGACGCCATCGCTAGCAAGCCAGCTCCTACAGGGGGGCGTGTAGTTTATGAGTGGTGGGAGGGACAGAGCAGATTGCATGCCATAGCTCGAAAACACGGCTGTAGGCCTTGTACATCGGGGCTTCTAGAAGAATGGGTGATGGAGCTGAGGAGTGCAGGGTGCTGATCTGCAAGCAGGGTGATGCTTGCCAATTGCTGCTCTGGCAGCAGGGCAGGAACAACTGACTGGCATATTCATATTGGGAATATACAAATACTAATTAATAATTATTTAGTCTAACAATCTTCATGCACTATTGAGCACGCGCTTTTACTGCCAGGAATGCACCATGTCGCTGATCACTCATCCAAACGCTCGCGAACTGACCAAATCGGTGCGGGCCACCGTCCTGGTGTTCAAGGACCCGCGCTCCCAGGAACTGCTCAGCCGCATCGAGCGCCTGGCCCCGAGTGAAGCCAATACGCTGATCATTGGTGAAACCGGAACCGGCAAGGAACTGGTCGCAAGGCATATCCACCACCTGAGCCGCAGGGGGCGTGAACCCTTTGTTGCCGTCAACTGCGGTGCGTTTGCCGAAACCCTGGTGGAAAGTGAACTGTTCGGCCATGAAAAAGGCGCGTTCACAGGCGCTACCACGACCAAGGCCGGGTGGTTCGAGGCCGCGAACGGCGGAACGCTGTTCCTCGATGAAATCGGTGATCTGCCGTTGAACATGCAGGTCAAGTTACTGCGGGTCTTGCAGGAGCGAGAAGTGGTGCGCCTGGGGTCGCGCACCCCGATTCCAATCAACGTACGCCTGGTGGCCGCGACCAACGTCAACCTGGCGGATGCGGTGGTTGCCGGGCACTTTCGCGAGGATCTTTTTTACCGTTTGCACGTCGCCACGATTCGCCTTCCGCCCTTGCGCGAACGGCCGGGAGACATCCTGCCGCTGGCTGAGTTTTTCCTCGAAGAACATTGCCAGCGACTGGGCTACAACCGCGCCACTTTGAGCATCGAGGCGGAACGTAAACTGCTGGAGCACAGTTGGCCGGGCAACATCCGTGAGCTGGAAAACTCGATTCACCATGCCTTGCTGGTCTGCCGCAATCAGCGGGTCGCTCCGGCGGATCTGCACCTGGTGGACATGCGCTCCTCGGGCATCCGCCATGAGCAGGAGCAGGCGGTGCAAACGGGCCATGCCGTTGCCGGACCGGTAGATCTGGAAGCGGCGCTCAACGCCTTGTTCGAGCAGAACATTCCAGACCTGTATGAACACATCGAGGAGACCATCTTTCGCGCAGCTTACCGATTCTGCCATGGCAACCAGTTGCAGACCGGACGGTTGCTGAACATCAGCCGCAATATCGTTCGGGCGCGGCTGGAAAAGATTGGTGAGCTGAACAAGCCATTGTCGGTCGGGGAGTCGTGAGCATGTTTAACGGCTGTAGGCGTAACGTCCTGCAAGCTACAACACCTTGCGGCATTGCCTACAGCTACGCCAGAATCCGCCGGCTTGTGCGCGTTGGACGCCATCGGTAACTTGGTCCGCGTCACTGATTCCCAGTGATCGGGTTTAGCAGCCCGGGGTGTTATGAAGCGTATTTGCAGTCCAGACAGTCAGGTATTCCCCATCCCTGCACTTGATGGCAGCTGTGCGCAGGGCGCCTTCGGGCGCGCCGGTTTCGTAACTCCCCGGTCTGCTAACCTGCGTACAGCCGCCACCCCTTCGTTTAGCAGCGATTCGGTGACGGCTCCAAGTTTCTGGAGTTCGAATCATGTTGAAAGTTACCCCCGATCCACCGGACAACGACGCTTGCCCCAACCCGGCCTTGCACATCATGGCCACCCCGCACAAACCCTCCACCCTGTTCACCATCAACCCCGACATCGATATCGAAACCCTGCTGGCCCACGCCTGTGAGTCGCTGGCCTCGGCGAGTGTCATGGCCAGTGACCTGGCGGGTTTTCTGCAAGGTACGCACCGCAACACCCTGCTGGGCATCGCGCAAGTGATCATGCTGGGGGAGTTGGCGGTGAATCGGGCGCTGGACAGGCTTGACCCGGCGGGATAGCCACTTTTGAAGCAGAAACTAATCCTGTGGCGAGGGGGCTTGTCGGAACGCCGCACCGCCCCGTTCGGCTGCGCAGCAGTCGTAAATCCAGTCAATGCGGTACATCTGAAGAACCGGGATTGCTGATTTTGGGGCTGCTTCGCAACCCAACGGGGGCGAGCCCCCTCGCCACAGGTGTGGCGGTGTCTTCAGTTATGAATGCAAATACTCCCGAGCCAACAAGCAAGCCCGCTCGATCAGCATCGGCGCCATCTCGATCGCCGTCGGCGTGCCCTGGCGGGTGTGAATCCAGCCAAGATACGTGGTGCCACGCAGCATCAGGAACAACGCCAGGGTCTTGCGATCCGCCTCGGTCAGCGGCTTGATCGCGTTGTAGCCGTCGAGCAATGCCGCCTTGATCTGCTCGTAACGCGGGTCATCCAGGCAGAAGTACAGCGCCGTGGCCAACTCGAACATGTGCCAGCCAAACCCGGCATCGTCGAAGTCGATCAGGCGCAGGCGCGGGCCTTCGATCAGCAGGTTTTCCGGCACCAGGTCGGCGTGGATCATGCCGAAGTTGCCCAGGTGGCGACCGTATTGGCGCAAGTCCTTGCGTGCCGTACGCCGTGCCTGTTGCAGAAGATCACGCTGCTCAGCGCTGAGCTGTTCCAGTTCCCAGAAACGCCCCCAGAACGGGTTGGCACCGATCAAGCCTTCCTCGTCCCAGGCATGCCGGACAAACTCGTCCGGCTGTTGCCACTGCGCCGAATGCAGGTGAATTCGCGCGGCAATTGCCCCGGCTTCCTTGAACAGGAAATCGATTTCGGTATCGGCTTGCACCCCGTTTTCCGAGGTGCCCGCAGTTGTACCGGGCAGCCAGGCGAGCATGTCGATGTGGCGTGGCTCGCCGATGTCTTGATGGGTGACTTCGATCAGATGGCTTTGGTTCTGCGCGCGGATGATTTGCGGCACGGTAATGCCGGCGCCGGCCAGCGCCTCCATCCATTGCAGCTCGGAACGCAGCGCGGCTTCGCAGTGATAGCCATTGCGATGGATGCGCAGGGCCACCCGCTGACCGTCGTGGCGGCGGGCGGAGAACACCGCGTTCTCGCGGAATTTCACCAGTTCGATGTCAGCGAACTCGCCTTCCCACTGTTGCAGGGCATGGCGCGCCAGTTCGTGCAGGCGGGCGACTTGCTGGTCATGGCTCAAGGTAGAGAATGCAGGGCTGTGGAATTCAGTCATGGCAAAAGCCTCAAATCGCGCTCAGGGCGCTGTCCAGTGTGTCGACGAACAAGTCCGCGTGATCACGGCCGAACACCAGCGGCGGGCGTAGCTTGAGAATGTTGTCGCCGGCGCCGATCTTGCTGATCAGCACGCCGTTCTCGCGCATGTCGTTGACCACCTTGCGCGCCTCCAGTCCGGCGGGCTCCTTGCTGGCGTGGTCACGCACCAGTTCCATGGCGAAGAACAATCCCTTGCCGCGCACGTCGCCGATGATCGAGTGCTTGCCGGCCAGCACTTGCAGGCGTTGCTGCACATAAGCACCGACGCTTTGTGCGTTGTTCAGCAACTGCTGTTCCTCGATCACATCCAGCACTGCCATGCCGACCGCTGCCGCGACCGGCGAGCCGCCGAAGGTGTTGAAGTACATGGCGTGGCGCCCGAAGGACTCGACCAAGGCCTTATGGGTGATCAGCCCGGCCAGTGGATAGCCGTTACCCATCGGCTTGCCGAGGGTGACGATGTCTGGCACCACGCCGTGGGCCTGATGCCCCCACAGGTGATCGCCGGTGCGGCCGAAACCGGACTGCACTTCGTCGGCGATGAACAGCCCGCCGGCATCGCGGATCAGCTTTGCCGCCTTGTTGACGAATCTGGCCGGCACCCGCGGCAGGCCTTCGTTGGCGAACAGGGTGTCGATCAGCAGCGCGGCCGGGCGAATGCCCTGGGCCTGCATCGAGGCAATCGCCGCCGCGATATTGGCCGCGTACTGCTCGGCCAGTTGCGCCTCCGTGGTACCGGCCGGTGCGTGGTACAGGCACGGAATCGGCACCGCCCGGGCATGGGCGGCGAAGGGTTCCGGCGAGGGCAGGGCGGTGGTGACTTCGGCCAGCGATGCCGAGTTGCCGTGGTAGTTGTAGTCGCTGACGATGATGCCGGTGCCGCCACTGGCAAAGCGTGCCAGACGCAGTGCCAGCTCATTGGCCTCGCTGCCGGTGCAGGTGAACATGGCGGTGTCCAGCGACTCGCCAAACGTCGCGGTCAGGCGCTCGGCGTAGCGCACCACTTGCTCATCCAGGTAGCGCGTGTGGATGTTCAGCGTGGTCGCCTGGCGGTGCATGGCCTCGGTCACGTGGGGGTTGCAGTGGCCGACGCAGGGCACGTTGTTGTAGACGTCGAGGTAGCGACGACCGTCGACATCGAACAGCCAGACGCCTTCGCCGCGCACCAGGTGCAAGGGTTTGTCATAGAACAGCGGCGAGGCGCTGCCGAGCACGCGATGACGGCGTTGCAGGAGAGTGTCTTCAGGCATGGTCAGGAACCTCGATGGCGGTGGTGCGACGGTTGCGCAGCAGGTAATTGAAAATGCACAGGGTGAAGGTCACGGCGAGGGCGATCAGCATCAGCATGTCGAGCTGGAAGCAGGCGGCGATCACCACCAGCGTCAGGGTCAGGCCGAGCCACGCAACCTGTTTGCCGCCGATCAGGGTGAACGGGCGTGGCAGGTCCGGTTGACTGGTCTTGATGCGCAGGTACGCGCCGAAAATGAACAGGTAGCAAACGTTGAGCAGCAACACGACCGCGAGCATCACCGTGGCCGGGTCCACTTCCGACAGCGGCAGGCCGATGGCACCGATCAGCAACAGCGCCGGCCAGGGCGTGCCGCGTTTGCCGGTCTTGCCCAGCCATTGCGGGAACAGGCCGTCGCGGGCCATGGCGAACAGTTGCCGGGAAGCGGCGTAGACCAGGGAAAATAAGGTCGCGATCAAGCCGAACACCGCGCCGCAGCCAATCACCTTGGCCAGCCACGAACCGTCACCGAAGGCGCTGTTGCTGGACATCGCCGCGTACAGCGGATCACCCGCGGACCCGACCAGTTCGACGCCACCGGCACCCGGTGCGCACACCAGCACCGCCAGCGCGGTCACCAGCAAGGTGCCGATGGCTGCGAGAATGCCGCGGGGCATGGTGCGGCCGGGGTTGTGCGCCTCCTCGGCGGCCGAGCCGGTTTGCTCGACGGTGATGAACAGCCAGATGGCGAACGGCACGCAGGCGAAGATACCGCCGAGGCTCACCGGCGTTGCCACGTTGGCCGGCAATGCCAGCAGATTGGCCAGTTCGACATGGGGTGCCATGGCGACACCGAACGTGAGCAGGGCGACCACGGCGATGATGCCTGCGATGAAGGTCAGGCCCATGGCCTCACCGACGCCGCGCATGTGGATGCCGATGATCACCGTGAACAGGGCGATCTTCACCGGCCAGCCGCCGAGGCCGAAAATCGACTCGGTGTAGGCGCAGATGAACGTCGCTGCCGCGCCGGTGCCAATGGTCAGCGCCAGTGCGCAGGCCACGCCGACCAGATAGCCCACGAACGGCCCGAAGGCGCTTTGCGCATAGACGAATACACCGCCGGCGCTGGGCAGCGCCGTCGACAGTTCCGCCACGCACAAGGCCAGGCCACCGCAGAGCAGGGCCATCAGCAACGTGGCGATCAGCATGTTCAACCAGCCACCGGCCGCCAGCCCGAAGTTCCAACCGGAAAACTGCCCGGCCACCACCAACGCAATTCCGAGGCCGGCAATCTTGGGCCAGCCCAGCGCACTTTTCTTGAGCACAGAAATCTCCCGCGACCCGAAGGCCGATTTATTGTTTTAGTGAGAAATGGAGGGGTTGAGCGTTGCATTGCAGGACACCCTGGAGCGGGTTGTGCCCTGAAGGTCGGTTTCGATACTACGCCGGGGGCGCGGCGGGGTATGTGTGCGCGCATGCCATGTCATTGGTTGTGGGTGCCAAATGTGGGATCCGGGTTGCTCACGATGGGGGGGTGACAGGTGATGGTGGATGTGCCGGCCTCTTCGCGAGCAAGCCCGCTCCCACAGGGGGTCTGCGGTGTATACGGATTTTGTGCACGGCAGAGATCCAATTGTGAGCGGGCTTGCTCGCGAAGGCGGTGTGTCAGGCAGTGGAGATGTTGGATGTGCCGGCCTCTTCGCGAGCAAGCCCGCTCCCACAGGGGGGCTGCGGTGTACACGGGATTTGTGCACGGCAGAGATCCAATTGTGGGAGCGGGCTTGCTCGCGAAGGCGGTGTGTCAGGCAACCCAAATCTCAGATCCGAAAACTCCCCACCAACTGATTCAATCGCCCGGCCTGTTGCTCCAGCTCGGTACAGGCGCGCAATGTCGATTGCAGATTCTCCACCCCTTGCTGGTTCAGGGTGTTGATCCGGGTGATGTCGACGTTCAGGGCTTCGACCACGGCGGTCTGTTCCTCGGTGGCGGCGGCGACGGACTGGTTGACGTTGTCGATCTCGCCGATGCGTTGGGTCACGCTGCCCAGGCGGGTGCCGGCCAGGTTGGCGATGGTGACGCTTTCTTCGCTGTGGCGCTGGCTTTCGGTCATGGTGGTGACCGATTCCCGCGCGCCCACTTGCAGTTCCTCGATCATCTGCTGGATCTCCAGCGCCGAGGCCTGGGTGCGTCCGGCCAGGCTGCGCACTTCGTCGGCCACCACCGCAAACCCACGGCCCGCTTCACCGGCCCGCGCCGCTTCAATCGCGGCGTTGAGCGCGAGCAAATTGGTCTGCTGGGAAATGCCCTTGATCACTTCGAGAATCTGCCCGATGTTCACGGTCTTGTCGTTGAGCACTTCGATGTTGGCGCACGAGGCACTGATCTTGCCGGACAGCTCGTTCATCACCTCGATCGTGCGCTGCACCACCTGACGCCCATCCTCGGCTTGCTGGCGGGCAGACGAAGCCTGTTGCGAGGCATCCGAGGCGTTATGGGCGATCTCCTGGGCGGCAGCGCCAAGCTGGTTGATCGCCGCCGCCACGCTGTTGGTGCGGGTCGATTGATCGTCGAAATTGCTCATCGAGGAGTTCGAAGCATCCAGTACGCGCCGTGCGCCTTCATTGACGCCCAGGGCGGCAGACGACACCTCGCGGATCGAATGGTGGATGCGCTCGACAAAGCGGTTGAACGCCGTCGCCAGCTGCCCGATTTCATCCCGCGATTGCACTTGCAGGCGCCGGGTCAGGTCGCCTTCGCCCAGGGAAATATCCTCCATGACCCGGGTCAGCACCTGCAGCGGCCGGGTGATGCGCAGCGCCGTGTACCAGATCAGCAGCAGGCCGAGCAGGGCCGAGCCGCCGCCGAGCAGCAGTTCCAGCGCGGTGCTTTGCACGCCTTGGGCATCGAGCTCTTTCTGCAAGGTGGTGACCGGCGCCAGCAACACCTTCTGCGGCACACCGACCAGCACGCCCCAAGGCGCGGCACCGGCAATCGGTGAAAGCGGTTCAAGCACCTTGATTTGTCGGGCGTCGACAAACACTTTGGGCTGGCCCTGACGCAGGCTGTCCATCACCTCGGCGTTGTCCATCGGTTGACCGAGGCGACCGACGTCCTGGCTGTTGGCGGAGATCACCCCGCGCGGGCTGACGATGCTGATCTGGCCGTTGCCATCGAACAGCTCACGGGCGCTGGCCTCGCTGCTTTGTTGCAGGGCGGCGAGGTTGATGTCCAGCCCGACCACCGCGATGACCTTGCCGTTCTCCATCAACGGGAACGCCACGCTGGTCACCAGCTTGCGGCTGCCGGAGGCCTCATCGAAATACGGTTCCAGCACGCAGGCCTGGCCGGTGTCACGGGCACAGGTGTAGAAGGCGTTGTACGGTGCGCCGCTGGGACCTGGCTCGGTGTTGGCGAGCAGGCCTTCGTCGCCGATGACCGCTTGCAGTTCGCCCGGTTTGCTCTGCACCCAATAGAGCGAAAATCGACCGGTTTCATTGCTGCCCAAGGCAGCCTGGCCGGCGAAGTCGGCGTCGGCACCGTCGAGTCCACCGGGTTCGAAAATGACATAAAGCCCGAGCAGGTCGGGCTTGTCGATCAAGGCTTGATGAAGCTGGGTGCTGAGTTCCTTGCGCAGTTGCGGGCGGGTCAGGCTGCCCCGTTGTTGCAGCTGTCGCAGGTACAACAGGTACCGCGATAACCCCTGGCCGTATTCGTGGGTCTGCATGAAGGTGCGTTGCACTTGCATGGCCTGCACTTTGCCCAGGGCCTGCATGTGTTCCCTGGCCGCATTGGCGAGCATGTCGCCGCTGGCCTCGGCCACTTGCTGGCTGCTCTTGTGGGTCTGGTAGAGCGACAACCCCATCAACAAGCCGACGACCAGCAGCAGGCAGAGGCCGGCGAGGAGGGCGATCTTGCTCTGGATCGTCAGGAATGTTCTGCGCATTGGAAATACCTTTTTCCACGCGGGCAATGGCGTGGCCACTGCCCGCGGCCGAGATTAGAAACCGGTGGCGAACACCACCTGGGCGTAGACGTTCCTGTCGTTGTTACCCAGTTGGGTACCACCGTTTTCGGCGCTCTTGTCCGGCTGGTAGATGCCCACCAGTGGCATCACGGTCAGGTGGTCGTTGACGTGCCATTCGGCGTACAGGTCGACTTCGTGGCCATCGGTGTTGCCCAGGTTGCGGTCGATGGTGTCGTAGTTGAAGTACATCGCGCCGACGTTGAGGTTTCCCAGCGGCGAGACTTTCAGCGTGACGTTCTGGATGCGCGAGTTGCTGTTGAACGGCCCGGCGTAGTTGCCCGCGACCTCGCCCTGGAACCAGGTGCCATAGCCACGGCTGAAACCGTAGAACAGGGTGTCGTAGTTTTCCGAAAAACGGCTGTAGCGGTAGCTGGCGCTCGGCGTCCAGACCGCGTCGGAGAAGGTCCAGCCGGCTTCCAGGTACCAGGCGTCTTCGCTGGAGGTGTTGGGTTTGTCCTGCTTGGCGTACTCACCGGACAGGAACAGGTCTTTCACCCCGGCGTTGCCCGCCGCACGCAGGCTGTAGGTCTTCATGCCGTCGCGTTCGAGCTGGATCGGCGAGGCGTACTGTTCGTCGATATCGGTGGTCTTGATGACCGTCAGGCCGACTGTGCCGGCCTCGGCCACGTGCTCCAGGGTGCCGACGTACATTTCGGTCTTGGCCTGGGCGCGGTTGTCGGATTTTAGCCACATCAGGTCGCTGCGCCAGCCTTCCTTGCCGCCCAGACGCAATACGGCGGTTTCGTCGAAGGCTTTGCGCGCCGCCAGGTAGTAGGCGCCGCCACGGTTGAACTCGCCGTCGGCCAGGCCTTTGCCCATGTTCAGCGCGTCGCCGTCGATCAGGAAACCATCACCGACCACGATGTTCTGACGGCCGAAGGACAGGTCGACGCCGTCCTTGCCCAGTGCACTGAACAGGTCGGCCGAGCGCCAGCCGAGGTAGGCATCTTCGAACTTGGTGGTGCGTTCGGAGCCATCGCTGAAACCGGCGGCATCGCCGTCACCCCAAGTGCCGGAGCTGAGCATGTTGCCCGCGCCGTACGCGGTGCCCACACCGCCCAGGCCTTGATCGAAGCTCAAGCCGTATTTGATGTAGCCCTCGCGCCACGACGAGCTGCCTTCACTGAGGCGGCCGGACAGGGCGTAGTTTTCCTGGCTATGGAAAATGCCGAACACGGCTTCGAGGGTAGCGTTCAGGTGGCTGTCGTCATCGGCGTAGAGTTCATAGGCACCGGCATTGCCGGCACTGATCATCAGCGCGAGCGTCGTGAGACGAAGCAAGGGGGACTTGAGCATGGTGTGGCATCCGTTCTTGTTCTTGAGCGCAGGTTTGCGGTCTGCCCGGATACTAAGGCGCGGCTTTCGATTGCCCTTTTCCCTGTTTGCCAATTAGTTGGTTGTGCATGCCAGATTGGCCGGTTTGGCAGCCCGGCCAACACAACTGGCACGCAGGGCAAAACCTGCGTGCCGGCGACCACCGACAATCCCTACCAACCTGCCGAAGCACCGTTGCCTCGGCATTTTTAGTGTTGGTGTTCGTCTGCTGACGAACGCGTGGATTTTCAAGGTCGTTTTCCTATGTTCACTTCGCTGCGTTTGCCCCTCATCGGCTTGCTGTCGTTCACCCTGGTTCAGGCGGTGTCTGCCGCCGAGTGCGCCACGGATACCCGTCGTGGTGCCGAAGTGTTTGCCACCGAGTGCAGTGTCTGCCATGCGGTGACCAAGGGCACGACCGGCATGATGGGGCCGAACCTGTTCGGCGTGTACGGGCGCAAGTCCGGCTCGCTGGCGGGTTTCAGCTACTCCCAGGCCATGCGCGACAAAGACGTCGACTGGCAGGCCGAGAACATCACGCAATTGATCACCCAGCCCCAGGCCTTCGTGCCGGGCACCTACATGCCGTACATGGGCCTGGCGTCCGCCGACGACCGCCAGGCGGTCGCGTGCTTCCTCAAAGAACAACACTGATCAGACGGATTACCGCCTGACAACCAACCACCCCTGTAGGAGCTGGCTTGCCAGCGAGACGGCCTTGAGTCCTGCACTGCCCGTCAAGACGCTATCGCCAGCAAGCCGGCTCCTGCATCTGAATGAAAGGTGATTTATGAGCAACGTTGAAATCCTGCCCCAGGTTGCTGCATTCCTCGAGCGTCGTCACGGCTGCTTCATTGACGGCCAGTGGGTGTTTGCCGAGGGCGACAGCATCGCCGTGGTCAACCCGGCCACCGGGCAAACCCTGTGCGAAACCCTGGATGCGCCGCTGGAGATCGTAGAGCGCGCCGTGCAGTCGTCGCACAAGGCGTTCAAGTCCGGCGTGTGGTCGAACCTGCGCCCGGCCGACCGTGAACGCATCCTGCTGAACTTTACTCGCCTGGTCGAAGAACACGCCGAAGAGCTGGCCCAGCTGGAAACCCTGAGCCAGGGCAAATCGATCAACATGGCCCGCGCGCTGGACTTGAACGCCACCGTGGAATTCATGCGCTACATGTCCGGCTGGGCGACCAAGATCGAAGGCCAGACCTTCGACGTGTCGATCCCGCTGCCACCGGGCGCGAAGTTCACCGCGTTCACCAAGCGTGAGCCGGTCGGTGTGGTGGTCGGCATCGTGCCGTGGAACTTCCCGCTGCTGATCGCGACCTGGAAGCTGATGCCGGCCCTGGCCACCGGTTGCACGGTGATCATCAAGCCAGCGATGGAAACCCCGCTGACCGCCATGCGCCTGGCTGAGCTGGCGCTGCAAGCGGGCATCCCGGCCGGCGTGTTCAACGTGGTTACCGGTGGTGGGGCCTCGGTAGGCGGTGTGCTGACTTCGCACCCTCTGGTGAGCAAGGTGTCGTTCACCGGTTCCACCGCCGTGGGCAAGAGTGTCGGTGTGGCGTGCATGGAAAACATGACGCGCTTCTCCCTGGAACTGGGCGGCAAGAACCCGATGATCGTGCTCGCCGATGCCGACATCGAAAAAGCCGTGCAAGGCGCGATCCTCGGTGGCTTGCTGAACAACGGCCAGGTCTGCGCCGCTGCGTCGCGCTTCTACGTACACCGCTCGATCCACGACCAATTCGTCGAAGCCCTGGCCGCCGCCGTCTCGGCGATGCCGATCGGCGCCGGCATGAACTGTGACGCGGCGATCAACCCGCTGGTGTCGCGCAAGCAACAACAAAGCGTGCTCAAGCACATCGAATTGGCCCGCCAGCAAGGTGCGCGCGTAGTGACGGGTGGTGAGCTGCTCGAAGGCGACGGTTTCTTCGTGCAGCCGACCATTCTGGCGGACATCGACCACAGCATGGCCGTGGCCCGTGAAGAAGTGTTCGGCCCGGTGCTGGGCGTGATGCCGTTCGACGACGAAGACGCCGTGATCGAACTGGCCAACGACAACCGCTACGGCCTGGCCGCGAGCCTGTGGACCAATGACCTGGGCAAGGCGATGAACCTGGTGCCGCGCATCGAAGCCGGTACGGTGTGGGTCAACGCCCACGTGCTGCTCGACCCGGCGATGCCGTTCGGGGGCGTCAAGCAATCGGGCATGGGGCGTGAGTTTGGGCGTGCGGTGATCGAGGCTTACACCGAGCTTAAATCGGTGTGTATCGCGCATTGATAAACCTGTGGGAGCGACGTCAGGTTAATGCGGTCTTGTAGGAGCCGGCTTGCTGGCGATGGGCTCCAGTTCGCCGCGTTTATCCCGCTCTCATGCGTTATCGTTAACGACCATCGCTGGCAAGCCAGCTCCTACAAGGGACCGCGTCCGAGATGTGAACGCCAAACTGTAGGAGCCGGCTTGCTGGCGATGGACTCAAGTGCGCCGCGTTTATCCGGTTCACACGCGTTATCGTTAACGACCATCGCCGGCAAGCCAGCCCCTACAAGGGACCGTGTCCTGGTCGAAATGATGTGAACGCCAAACTGTAGGAGCCGGCTTGCTGGCGATGGACTCATGTGCGCCGCGTTTATCCGGTTCATGCGCGTTATCGTTAACGACCGTCGCTGGCAAGCCAGCTCCTACAAGGGACCGCGTCCGAGATGTGAACGCCAAACTGTAGGAGCCGGCTTGCTGGCGATGGACTCGAGTGCGCCGCGTTTATCCGGTTCACACGCGTTATCGTTAACGACCATCGCCGGCAAGCCAGCCCCTACAAGAGACCGCGTCCGAGTCGAAATGATGTGAACGCCAAACTGTAGGAGCCGGCTTGCTGGCGATGGACTCGAGTGCGCCGCGTTTATCCAGTTCGTACGCGTTATCGTTAACGACCATCGCCGGCAAGCCAGCTCCTACAAGGGACCGCGTCCTGGTCGAAATGATGTGAACACCAAACTGTAGGAGCCGGCTTGCTGGCGATGGACGCAAGTGCGCCGCGTTTATCCAGGTCACACGCGTTATCGTTAACGATCATCGCTGGCAAGCCAGCTCCTACAGCGCCGCGTTTATCCTGCTCACATGCGTCATCGTTAACGACCATCGCTGGCAAGCCAGCTCCTACCGTTTGATTTACGTCGGATCGCCGCATCTCGCTCCCTCAATCACGCTGCCGGTGGCGGTTTCGCCAGTTCAATCCCGGCGGCGCCCAGCCGTTTGAGAATCTCGAAGAGCAGCTCGCTCTTGATCGCGCCGACCGTGCGTGGGCTGCCGACATAACCGGTGATTGTCAGGGTGATGCCTTCCGGTTTGAGCTGACTGAAGCGCAGGAACGGCGCCGGTTTATCCAGAATGGATTCATGCTCGGTGTAGCTGTCCATCAGCAGGTTTTGCACCAGCTCCGGATCGATATCCAGCGGGAACATCAGTTCGAGAATCACCACGCCCTGGGCGCTGCCGCCGAGGGTGACGTTGCGCAGGTTCTGCGAAATCAGGTGCGAGTTGGGTACGATCATGATCGAGCGGTCGGCTAGCTGTATTTCCGTGGCCCGCACGTTGATCCGTCGAATATCGCCTTCCACGCCACTGATGCTGATCAGGTCGCCGACCTTCACCGGGCGCTCGGTCAGCAGGATCAGGCCGGAGATGAAGTTCTTCACGATCTCTTGAAGACCAAAGCCGATACCCACCGACAAGGCGCTGACGATCCAGGCCAGGTTGGTCCACTTGATCCCAAGCGACGACAGTGTGAGGAGCACCACCGAGGCGTAGCCGATGTTGGCGAACAGCGTGCTCAGCGAGGCGCACATGCCCGGGTCCATCTCGGTTTTCGGCAGGAACTCCTTGTCCAGCCAACGGCGTAGCGTGCGAATCAGGTAGACGCCGATCATCAGCGTCAGGAAGGCACGCAGCAGGTTGTCCGGGACAATGTTCAGCTTGCGCAGCCCTTCACCGCCGAGGATGGCTACGGTGCCGGTGACCAGTTGTCCGAGCGTCGTCCCCACACCGCCGACAAACAGGGCGATGACGCCGATCAGCATGAGGATGGCGCGGCCTGCTCCGGAGAACACCGTGCAGATCTGCTCCAGTCGCGGGTTGCCGATGCCCAGCAGCTGTTTGATCGCCTTGCCGGCAGCTTGTCGGGGCGAGAAAAGGTAGTCGCAGGTGTCCTGGTAAACCTGGGTGAGCAGATAGAAACCGGAGAAGATGATGAAGACCCAGACCATTTCATAGGTGATGAAACGGGCCATCGTCACGTAGCCGCTCACCAGGGCGAGCAGGGACACCACCACGGCTGCGCCGGTAAGCGCATAAATCAGCCCGGCGGAAGTCGTCACGCCTTCGGGGGCTTCGCCGGCGACTATCAGCTCCCGGCGAGTCTTGCTGACGCGCAACAGCAGGGCGCCGATCACCAGCGCCGCGACCAACGCGACGATGCCCCGGCCGAACAACACCACTTCGGCGCTCATGCCGGTGACATTGCTCATCTGCACCAGGGTCACCAGTACCAGCAACAGGCTTGCCAGCAACCGCGGATAAGGCTCCATCGCCAGTGCCACCTCATCGGCAATGTCGGGCAGGCGCCAGGAGGGGTGTTTGGTCGACAACAGTGCGCGGCTCAATCCGGTGATCAGCACGCAGGTATAGGCCAGCTTTTCCAGGTACTGCGCGAGGTCGGCCAGCAGCGGCGAGTAGGGCAGTTGGCGGGTCCCGGCAAAGTGCAGCAGTTGCAGGGCGATGCCGGCGCTCAGCACCGTCGCCACTACCGAAGCCAGCGCAAGGGAGCTGCGCCGCAACCGCCCTTCAGGCATTCGATGGATGCACAACCATGCCAGAAACCGGCCGGCGAGCTTTCGCCCCACGGTCCAGATGACCAGGGCGAGCAGGAGCAGGGCGGCGGTGATCCCGCGTTGTCCGGGTTGCCAGGCGGCCCGGTGCGTGGCGTCGAGTTGCCCGATTAGCGTATTGAAACGTTGGCGGTCATCGTACGGAAGATCGAACAATGGCGACCAGAAGCCCGGGTTCAAGATACTGCTGGTTTGCTGGGTCACTTCCGCTTCGATCAGGCTTCGCCGAATACTGCCAATCTGGGTGATCAGCTCGGCGGCACTTATTTTCAGCGCGGCCAGGGTTTTGAGTTGGCCATCGATCTTGCTTTTTTGCTCGCTGAGGGTGTCTCGCTGGGTGGTAATGGCAGACGTTATCTGGGCGTTCTCGGCGAGCGGCACGGGTCCCAGCACGTTGAGTTGTGCCTGCAACTGCGTCTGTCCAGGCAGCAGCGATGTGGACAGGCGTTCAATGTCCTGAATCAGTACCTGCACCAGGTCCTGTGAGCTTTCCAGCTGGGTGTAGTTGCTCGCCTGGGACACCTGCTGCTTGAGGCTGTTGAGTTGGTTTTGCAACCCCAGCAGTTCGTCGTCGGCGATGCTGATGACCGGGGTCGTGGGATTGGGAGCCAGGGTGTCGGCCGTGGGCGCCGCCAACAGCCATCCCGGGCTTGCCGCCAGCAGCGCGAAAGCGAGGCAGATCATTGACTTCCATACATTGCGCATCGGCGAGCTCGACGGATTGTTAATCACATAGCCAATGAGGTTAGGCCATGACACGCACCCTAGAGCGATGTTTTGTCGGAAGTGCCCCGGGCGGTTTTCGCCCGGGGGCTACTCATGCTGTTGCCGCGCCGGGAAAAACAGTTCGAAGCAGGTGATGCCGTCGACGCTGCTGACATGGCAGGCACCGTTGTGCAGTTGCATGATCGTCGCCACGATCGACAGGCCCAGGCCGTTGGATTGGGCCGAGCGTTCGCGGGACTCATCGACCCGGTAGAAACGTTCGAACAGCCGTGGCAGATGCTGGGCCGGGATGGTCGGGCCGTGGTTGCGCACGTGGACCTGGATGCCGTCGGCGGTCGGCTGGGCGTGGATGTACAGCTCGGACTGCGGGGCGCCGTACTTGATGGCGTTGGCGCACAGGTTGGCCAATGCACGACGCAGCAACATCGGCTCGGCCCAGATCAGACCGCTGCCCCGGGCATTGATGCAGATGCCAACGTCGGTCGCCGGGCCTTCGAAGTAGTCGGCCATGCGTTGCATTTCGTCAGCGGCATCCAGCTCCTGACGTTGGCGCAAGGCACTGCGCGGGTCGGTGCGGGCCAGGAACAGCATGTTGTCGAGCATGCGCGCCAGGCGTTCGAGTTCTTCGACATTCGAAGCCAATAGCTGCTGATAGGCGTCGGTGCTGCGGTTCTGCTGCAGGGCCACCTGGGTTTCGCCGAGCAGGTTGTTGATCGGCGTGCGTAGTTCGTGGGCCATGTCGGTCGATACCTGGCCCAGTTGGATGAAGCCTTTGTCCAGGCGGTCGAGCATGGCGTTGAAGGCGTCGATCATCGGCAGCAGCTCCAGCGGCGCGCCCTGGCTGTCGAGGCGTTCGTTGAGGTTGCCGACGTCGATGCTCTGGGTGTGGCGGGCCAGGCGCCGCAGGGGCAACAGACCACGATGCACCAGCAGATAACCGGACAGCGCCAGCAGAATCGCCGCGACGCTGGCGAACAGGTACACATTGAAGCGGTATTCGGCGAGCACGGCGGTGCGCTCGGTCATCAGGCGCCCGGTCACCACTTGCAGGCTGCCCAGGTCACCGGAGTCGATGGTCGCCGCCAGGGCGGAAAACGGCACGCCATTGACGTTGGGCAAATGCTGCACGTCGTCCAGGGTCAGCCGATGATCCATCGCCACCGGGGTCAGCACCGGCATGTTCAGGTCGCCCGGGTTGACCACCAGCAACGGTGGCTGGCCAGGGGTGCCGATGGTCAGCAGGGCCTCACGGTTGCCCATCATGTTCTGGAACAGCGCCGGCTTGGCCTTGATCAGGTCGAGGGTGTTGCTGTCGTTGAGGAAAGTGCGCAACTGGTCGATGCGGGTGATCAGGGCAATGTCGTCGCGATGGATCAACTCGCGCTCCAGGTCGCGGTACAGCGCGACGCCGAGCAGCGCCAGCGAGACAAACGCCAACAGGGCAAACACCAGCGCCAGACGCAGGGTCAGGGAATGGCTGAGGCGGGAGGCGGATCGCAGCGGTGTCATGGCATTCATGGGGGCGTTCAGGGTTGAGTGTCGAAGCGGTAGCCGATGCCGCGTACGCTGTGGATCAGCTTGAGCGGGAACGGATCATCGATTTTCAGGCGCAGGCGGCGCACCGCGACATCGACGACATTGGTGTCGCTGTCGAAATTCATGTCCCAGACCCGCGAGGCGATCATCGAGCGTGACAGCACCTCGCCCTGATGGGTGGCGAACAGGTGCAACAGGGCGAATTCCTTGTTGGTCAGGGTGATGCGGTTGCCGGCGCGGCTGACGCGGCGCTTGAGCACGTCGATCTGCAGGTCGTCGACGTGCAGGTGTTCTTCTTCCCGGGTAGGGCCACGGCGGGTCAGGGTGCGCAGGCGTGCCACCAGTTCGGCGAAGGAAAACGGCTTGATCAGGTAATCGTCGGCGCCCAGTTCGAGGCCTTTGATGCGGTCGGCGATGTCATCCCGGGCGGTGAGGAACAGCACTGGCGTGTCGGCTTCCTTGCGCAGGCGGCGCAGGACTTCCCAGCCATCCATCTTCGGCATCATCACGTCCAGCACGATCACATCGAAATCGTGCTCCAGGGCCAGGTGCAAGCCATCGACGCCATCGCGCGCCAGGCTCACGGTGTATCCGAGTTCCTGCAGGCCGTTGAGCAGGTAATTGCCGGCCTTGGGTTCGTCTTCGACTACGAGGATGTTCATCGGGAGCGGCCTGTTTCGGTCGGGCTACGGGGGGGTATCAATGGCGCAAGTGTAGCCCGGCCAGTCGTCAATACAGGCATTCGATCAGTTCTCGCCAATGCAGCCAACGCCCTGGACTTGATAGTCCAGCTGGTGTTCGCGACCCTGGTGGTCGAGGTAGTTGAACTGCGCCGGAACGATGCCGCACTTGCCGTTGAGGTCGGTCATGGACAGCACTGTGGCCACATCCACCGGGACATAGAAGCCGTCTTTGTCATGGATGACCGGCGAGGTGGACTGGGTAGCGGCAAACGCCGAACCGGTGGCGAGCAGGGCGACAAAACCAGCAATCAACATTTTCATGACGAATCTCTCTCTGCAAGGGCTGGGTGGCTGCCGAAGGTTGGCCTGGCAGTGAGCTCAGGTTAACGAGGCGATCCGGACAGCCGACCAACAACTCGATTACAAAGTTGTAATGAAACGTAGGTTGGAACACCGCCCCCTGTAGGAGCGAGCCTGCTCGCGATGGACGCAAATGCACCGCGTTCATTCAGGCAGCACGCGTAATCGTTAGCGACCATCGCGAGCAAGCTCGCTCCTACAGGGTGAAAACTGATCAACCCCCGGATCCATGGCCTAAGCTTGTTCGCAGGCCCATGTTCATCGAGCACCTCGATGGGCAAACGGCACCTATAAAAACAATGCAATCAGGAGATGCCCATGTCCGCCTTGATCCGTCGTTTCAGTCGCTGCATGGCCGCAGGTTTGACTGCTGCCGTGCTTGTCGCACCCGCCTTCGCGCTCGATACCGTCAAGTTCATGGCCCCGGGCTCGGTGGGCGGTGGTTACGACCAGACCGCCCGGGTCCTGGGCAAGGCCATGGTCGAAGCCAATACGGCCAAGGCGGTAACCTTCGAGAACAAGGGCGGAGCGGGCGGGACCCTGGGGCTGGCGCAATTTGCCAACAGCACCAAGGGTGATCCGAACGCCTTGCTGGTGGTCGGCGCGATCATGGTCGCGGGCATCGAGCAGAACAAGCCGCAGATCAGCCTGAAGGATGTGACGCCCATTGCCCGGCTGTTCACCGAGTACAACGTGATCGCCGTGCGTAAGGAATCTGAATTCAAGACCCTCGATGACCTGATCAAGGCGTTCAAGGACAAACCGACCAGCATTACCTGGGGCGGCGGCTCCAAGGGCTCGGTCGACCACATCGGTATCGCCGAGCTTGCCGGCAAACTGGATGTTCCGGTCAACAAGGTCAACTACGTGGCCTTTGGTGGCGGCGGTGAGGTGGTTGCCCAGGCGCTGGGCGGCCAGCTCAAGGTGATCACCGGCGGTTACGCGGAGCTTGGCCAGTACATCAAGAACGGTCAGTTCCGTGTCCTTGCCATCGGTGCGCCGGAGCGTGTTCCCGGCATTGATGCGCCAACTCTCAAGGAAAGCGGCTACGACGTGATCATCGGCAACTGGCGCGGCGTTTATGGTGCGGCGGGCCTCACCCCGGAGCAGCGTAAAGAGGTGACCGACGCCGTCGTGGCCGCCACCAACAGCAAGGTCTGGCAGGACAATATCCAGGCCAACGCCTGGACGCCCAGCGTGCTGACCGGCGATGAGTTCGGCAAATTCGTCGAGGAAGAACACGTGCGGTTGCGCGCCATGCTGGTCAAGGTCGGGCTGCTTTGAGATGGCCACACAGCGCGCCGTGGTGCCGACGCAATTGGCGGTCGGCATCGGCCTGATCGCCATCAGCGTCATATTGGCGATGGGTGCCTACCGTTTTCCGCCTGAAATGGGTTTCGTCATCCTCCCGGCCTACGTTTACCCCTATGTGGTGGCGGCGTTTATCGGCGGCGTGGGCCTGTTGCTGAGTTATCAGGCGTTCAGCGGTGGTTTTCGCGAACTGGATAACGACGACACGGGCACGGTGCCCGGTGGAAAAGCCGGTGCGGCCTGGGTGACCGGGGGGCTTGTCGGGGTGGCGGTGCTGATCAACCTGATCGGTTTCGTGCTGGCCGCCGGGTTGCTGTTTGCCTGTTCGGCGCGGGGGTTCGGCAGCCGTCATCCGGTGCGGGACCTGGCCATCGGCATTGCCTTGACCCTGCCGATCTACTGGCTGTTCAACGCCGGGCTCGGGGTTTCCCTGCCGTCGCTGATCAACATCTGGCTTTGAAAGGAGAGCGACGCCGTGGACATTCTTTCAAGCCTGGCGATGGGATTTTCCTCGGCGCTGACGCCGATCAATCTGATGTGGGGGTTCATCGGCTGCCTGCTCGGCACTGCCATCGGCGTGTTGCCCGGGATCGGTCCGGCACTGACGGTGGCGCTGCTGCTGCCGATCACCGCCAAGGTCGATCCCACCGGGGCCTTGATCATGTTCGCCGGTATCTACTACGGCGCGCAGTTCGGTGGCTCCACTACCTCGATCCTGCTCAATACCCCCGGCGAATCGTCGTCGATGGTCACGGCCCTGGAAGGCAACCTGATGGCGCGCAACGGCCGCGCCGGACCTGCGCTGGCAACGGCGGCGATCGGCTCATTCGTCGCCGGCACCATCGCCACGATTTTGCTGACGCTGTTTGCGCCCATCGTGGCCAGGCTGGCGCTGAATTTCGGCCCGACCGAATACTTCGCGATCCTGGTGCTGTCGTTCACCACCGTGTCGGCGGTGCTCGGCGCTTCCATGCTGCGCGGGTTTGCCTCGCTGGGCGTCGGCTTGACCATCGGCTTGATCGGCCTGGATTCGACCTCGGGCATTGCCCGCTACACCCTCGGCGTGCCTGAACTGGTGGACGGGATCGAGGTGGTGCTGGTGGCGGTCGGTCTGTTCGCGGTGGGCGAGGCCTTGTACAGCTTGCTCTATCAAACCGAAGCCAACGAAGGACGGCATCGCCTGACCTCGTTGTGGATGACCCGCGCCGACTGGAAACGCTCGGTGCCGGCGTGGCTTCGCGGCACGCTGATCGGTTTTCCGTTTGGTTCGATTCCGGCCGGTGGCGCCGAGATTCCGACCTTTCTGTCCTATTCCACCGAACGCAAGCTGAGCAAGTACCCCAAGGAGTTTTCCGCCAACAAGGGCGAGGGCGCCATCGAAGGCGTTGCCGGCCCGGAAGCGGCCAACAATGCCAGCGCGACCGGCTCGCTGGTGCCGTTGCTGACCCTGGGCATCCCGACGTCCGCCACCGCCGCGATCCTGCTGGCGGCGTTCCAGAACTACAACCTGCAACCCGGGCCGATGCTGTTCGAAACCTCTGCCGACCTGGTCTGGACGCTGGTGGCTTCGCTGTACATCGGCAACGTGATTCTGCTGGTGTTGAACCTGCCGCTGGTGGGCCTGTGGGTCAAACTGCTGCAAATCCCCCGGCCGTACCTGAATGCCGGCATCCTGGTATTCGCCACCATCGGCGTTTACGGCATGCGCCACTCATCCTTCGACCTGATCCTGATGTTGGCCATTGGCTGGGGCGGGGTGCTGATGCGGCGGTTCGACTTTCCCGTCGCCCCGGTGATCGTCGGCATGCTGCTGGGACCGATGGCGGAGAAACAATTGCGTAACGCCTTGTCCATCGGCGAGGGCGACTGGACAGTGTTCCTCACGCAACCGATCTCGGCGTTCTTCCTCGCCCTCACGCTGCTGGTGCTGGTGGTGCCCCACGTGCTGCATAAACGCGGCATCAAGTTGCATGAGGATGATTGAGCCCCCCCCTGTGGGAGCGGGCTTGCTCGCGAAGGCGGTGTGTCGGTCGACATTGATGTTGAATGTGAGGGCCTCTTCGCGAGCAAGCCCGCTCCCACAGTAATTGCGGTTGTTCACGGAATTTTCGTATGCCCACAAATCCTGTGGGAGCGGGCTTGCTCGCGAAGGCGGTGTGTCAGGCGACATTGGTTTTGAATGTGAGGGCCTCATCGCTGGCAAGCCAGCTCCCACAGTAATTGCGGTTGTTCACGGAATTTTCGTATACCCACAAATCCTGTGGGAGCGGGCTTGCTCGCGAAGGCGGTGTGTCAGGCGACATTGGTTTTGAATGTGAGGGCCTCATCGCTGGCAAGCCAGCTCCTACCGTAATTGCGGTTGTTCACGGAATTTTCGTATGCCCACAAATCCTGTGGGAGCGGGCTTGCTCGCGAAGGCGGTGTGTCAGGCGACATTGGTTTTGAATGTGAGGGCCTCATCGCTGGCAAGCCAGCTCCTACCGTAATTGCGGTTGTTCACGGAATTTTCGTATGCCCACAAATCCTGTGGGAGCGGGCTTGCTCGCGAAGGCGGTGTGTCAGGCGACATTGGTTTTGAATGTGAGGGCCTCATCGCTGGCAAGCCAGCTCCTACCGTAATTGCGGTTGTTCACGGAATTTTCGTATGCCCACAAATCCTGTGGGAGCGGGCTTGCTCGCGAAGGCGGTGTGTCAGGCGACATTGGTTTTGAATGTGAGGGCCTCATCGCTGGCAAGCCAGCTCCTACCGTAATTGCGGTTGTTCACGGAATTTTCGTATGCCCACAAATCCTGTGGGAGCGGGCTTGCTCGCGAAGGCGGTGTGTCAGGCGACATTGGTTTTGAATGTGAGGGCCTCATCGCTGGCAAGCCAGCTCCTACCGTAATTGCGGTTGTTCACGGAATTTTCGTATGCCCACAAATCCTGTGGGAGCGGGCTTGC
>NZ_JAHBDR010000075.1:0-48700 GCF_019956575.1 Pseudomonas sp. A-R-19 | reverse complement strand
GTCAATGAAGTGGTCGACTGACACACTGCCTTCGCGAGCAAGCCCGCTGCCACATTGGATCTTTACTGACGGACCAGGCGATGGTTCGGTAGTTGCACCTCTTCAGTACTGCGATACGGGTTGATGTCCAGCCCGCCACGCCGCACATAACGCGCATACACCGTCAGTTTCTCCGGCTTCAACAACCGCTGCAGGTCAAGGAAGATCCGCTCCACACACTGCTCATGGAAGTCCGAATGCTGACGGAAGCTGACGATGTACTCGAGCAGGCTCGCGTGATCCAGCGCCGCACCACGGTACTCCACCGCCACGCTGCCCCAGTCCGGCTGGCTGGTGACCGGGCAGTTGGACTTGAGCAAATGGCTGTGCACGCTCTCCTCGACAATGCGCGAATCATCGCAACGTAGCAGTTCCGGCCGCGGGTGCTCGTAGTTGCTGACGCTGATATCCAGTTCATCGATGCACACGCCCGGCAAGGCCACGACGCCTTCACTCTCGACATCCTTGAGACTGCGAATGCGCACGCCCACCGGCTTGCCGGCAGCCGTCGACAAATCCTTGGCCAGCGTCGCCTCAAGGCTCGCGGTGTCGGTAAACGGCGTCTGGTTCAGGGAGTTGAGGTACAACTTGAACGACTTCGATTCGATGATGTTCGGTGAATCCGCCGGAATGCTGAATTCGCCAATCGCCACCACGGGCTTGCCCGACGGCAGCAGCCAGGACAGCTCGAAGCAGTTCCAGAAGTCCACGCCTTTGTACGGCAGGGTTTGCGCCGTCAGGCCCAGCTCCGCCCACTTCGCGGTGCGCGGGATCGGGAACAGCAAGGACGGCGTGTAGGTGGCGATGTATTCGCTGGACTTGCCCAGCGGCGAGTGTTCGGCTGCGGGATGCATGGCGGAAACCTGACTGAAGAATCAGCAGATTCTATCAGCCTTTGCTCGCGCCTTTGAGTGCTTACTGACTGACAGTCAGTTTGCCAACCATGCCGGCCTGGTAATGGCCGGGGATATTGCAGGCAAATTCCAGGTTGGTGGCCTTGCTGAAGGTCCAGGTCAACTCGCCGGTCTTGCCCGGCTCCACCAGCACGCTGTTGGGGTCGTCGTGCTTCATGCCGTGGTCCATTTTACTGTGATCCATGCCGGCCATGTTGCCGTGGTCCATGGCCTTCATGCCGGTGGGCGTCAGCATGCCGTCCTGCTGCATCTGCAACATTTCCTGCTGGTGCCTGGCGTGCATCGCCGCATCCCCCAGGTTGAACTCATGCAACAACTGGCCTTTATTGACCAGCACGAAGCGCACGGTCTCCCCGGCCTTGATATCGATGGCTTTCGGCGTGAAGGACATGTCTCCCATGACCACCTCGACACTGCGGGTCGCCTGGGCCGCCGGGGCTGGCTGGCCGAAATCGTAGGTATGCCCGGCGTCCGCCCACACCGGTGAACTCAGTGCCAGCAAACAGAGGATTTGCGTCACGGATTTGCGTAAAAACATCGTCGTACTCCAACAAGGTAAGGCTCAGCATGCGTAAAACTCTAAACTGCCAGCACTGCCCGCAACCTGACAGCCAGATTACAACTTTGTCAGGTTGACCTGTATGAACGCTGCCCACGGTATAAAGCGTTCGTACCATTTGCCCAGAGTCGCCCATGAAACTGCTGATCGTCGAAGACCAACCGAAAACCGGCCATTACCTGCGCCAGGGCCTGGCCGAGGCCGGGTTCAACACGGAACTGGTAGCCGACGGCAACACCGGTCAGCAATTGGCCCTCAGTGGCGATTATGCCCTGCTGATTCTCGATGTGATGCTGCCCGGCCGTGATGGCTGGCAGATTCTGCAAGCGGTACGCAGCGCCGGCCTGGACACGCCTGTACTGTTCCTGACCGCCCGTGACGCCGTGGAGGACAGGGTTCACGGCCTCGAACTGGGCGCCGATGACTATCTGGTCAAGCCATTTGCCTTTTCCGAACTGCTGGCCCGGGTCCGCAGCCTATTGCGTCGCGGCAGCACCACGCCCCAGGAAACCAGCCTGCAACTGGCCGATTTGCGCCTGGACCTGATCCGGCGCCGGGTCGAACGCAGTGGCCAGCGTATCGACCTGACCGCCAAGGAGTTCGCCCTGCTGGAAATGCTCCTGCGCCGCCAGGGCGAAGTCCTGCCCAAGTCGCTGATTGCATCCCAGGTCTGGGACATGAATTTCGACAGCGACACCAATGTCATCGAGGTGGCGATCCGTCGCCTGCGCCTGAAAATCGACGATGAATTCCCCAACAAGCTGATTCACACCGTGCGCGGCATGGGCTACGTCCTTGAAGAGCGCCCCGCCTGATGCGCCGACTGTCCTTGAGCAGCCGCCTGGCGCTGCTGTTTGCGGCGTGCACCGCCGTGGTGTCGTTGTTCGCCGGGGTGCTGTTCAGCCGCGCCAGCGAAGCGCACTTCGTTGAGCTCGACCAGCAACTGCTGGACGGCAAGCTGATTGGCTTGCGCCGGGCCCTGCACGACTATCAGTCGAGTGACAGCGAAACGAAGCTGGCCGAAGAACTGAGCCGGCAGGCTGACCTGTCCCTGCGCATCACTGGCAGCGACGGCCAGCGCCGGTACGACAGTTCGACCAACATTCCGCAGGCGTTACCGAGCCAGCCCGGATTGTCGACGGTGAGCCACGAAGGCACCGATTACCGCGTACTGAATGCGCCGCTTTTCGTGGACAAACCCGAGTCGCCGCAACTGACCCTGCTGCTGGACATCACTCACCACCAGCACTTCCTGCAACGCATGCAGCATTTGATCTGGCTGACCGTCGGCCTGTCCGCCCTGGCCACCGCGCTGCTGGGCGCCTGGGCGGCACGCAGCGGCTTGCGCCCGTTGCGGCGCATCAGCGCGGTGGCCAGCGGTGTTTCCGCGCAATCGCTGAACTCGCGGTTGCCTGAAGAAAACATGCCGCCGGAGCTGGCGGAAATGGCCCACAACTTCAACGCCATGCTCGGACGCCTCGACGACTCGTTTCAGCGCCTGTCCGCGTTCTCCGCTGACATTGCCCATGAACTGCGCACGCCACTGTCGAACCTGCTGACCCACACCCAGGTCACCCTCACCCGCCCTCGCCCCCTCGAGGACTATCGCGAGGCGCTGCACAGCAACCTCGAAGAGCTGCAATGGATGGCGCAACTGGTCAACGACATGCTCTATCTGGCCAAGGCTGACCACGGCTTGCTGATTCCCAAACGCGAAGCGCTGGAACTGGCGGAGGAAGCGGATCTGCTGCTGGAGTTCTTTGCGCCATTGGCCGAAGACGCGCAGGTAAAACTGAGTCGTGACGGCAATGCCCGTATCGAAGGTGACCGCAGCATGTTGCGGCGGGCGTTGTCGAACCTGCTGGACAACGCGCTGCGGTTCACGCCGACCGGGGGCGAGGTTCGGGTGCGAATCGTCGATCAGCCAAAAGATTTGCGTCTGACCGTTGAAAATACGGGCCAACAGATTGCCGGAGATCTATTGCCGCGCCTGTTTGACCGGTTTTACCGGGCCGATCCAGCACGTCGTGAAGGCAGCAGTGAGCATGCGGGATTGGGACTGGCGATCACCCAGTCGATCATCCGTGCCCATGGCGGGCAGATTCATTGTGAATCGGAGAAGGGGTGGACGCGGTTTGTGATCGAGTTGCCAAGGGGGGATTGAGGCCAGTAGTTCCGGCCCCTTCGCGAGCAAGCCCGCTCCCACATTTGGAATGCATTCCCTTGTGGGAGCGGGCTTGCTCGCGAAAGCGGTGTAACGGCTTACGAATAGCGCAACGCATGAGCCGGCTCGATCTTCGCCGCCCGCCATGCCGGGTAAACGGTAGCCAGAAAGCTCAAGACGAAGCCCGCCGTGCAGATCAACGCCACGTCCCCGCCTTGCAGCTCGGACGGCAGGTTGCTGACGAAATACACGTCGGAACTGAAGATGTGCTGCCCGCTGACCCGCTCGATCCAGCCTACGATCTGGCTGACGTTCAGCGCGGCAATCACGCCCAACACACCGCCAATCAAGGTACCGACGATACCGATCACCGTGCCCTGCACCACGAAGATCGCCATGATCTGCCGTGGCGTGGCGCCGATGGTGCGCAGGATCGCGATGTCCGCTCCCTTGTCATTCACCACCATGATCAGGGTCGCAATGATGTTGAACGCCGCCACTGCGACGATCATCAGCAACAGCAGGCCGATCATGGTTTTTTCCATCTTCATCGCACTGAACAGGCTGCCCTGGGTGTGGGTCCAGTCGTCAGCCTTGTAGGCGGCGCCCAGGCCCGTGGCGATGTCGCTCGACACTTGCGGCGCGGCATACAGGTCCTTCACCGCCAGGCGCACGCTCTGCACCTGATTCGGTTCCCAGTGCTGCATCTGCGCGGCATCGGCCATGTGGATCAGCGCCATGGTGCCGTCCAGTTCGGCACCGACCTTGAACACGCCGACCACGTTCAGTCGTTGCATGCGCGGGGTAATGCCCCCCGGCGCATTGCTGACTTCCGGCACGATCAGGGTGATCTTGTCGCCGACGTTCAAGCGGAAGCGGCGTGCCGTGATCTCGCCGATCACCACGCCGAATTCGCCCGGCTTCAGGGCCTCGAGACTGCCCTGGACGATGTGCTTGGCGACGATCGACACCTGGCCTTCCAGCGCCGGGTCGACACCGCTGACCTGGATGGGCTGCATCGTGCCCTTGTAGGACAGCATGCCTTCCATCTCGGTGAATGGCACCGCCGCCGTCACTTCCGGGTTTTTCATCGCGGCATCCGCCACGGGCTTCCAGTCATCAATCGGGTTGACGCCGACGATGGTGGCGTGCGGCACCATGCCGAGGATCCGCGAGCTCATTTCGCGCTGGAAGCCGTTCATCACCGACAACACCACGATCATCGCCAGCACGCCGAGGGCGAGGCCGATCATCGAGGTCATCGAGATGAAGGAGACAAAGCGATTGCGGCGCTTGGCGCGGGTATAGCGCGTGCCGATAAAGATCGATAACGGTCTGAACATTCGCTGGTGCACCGTATAAAAATAAAAGACCCGACGCCTTTCCGGGCATCGGGTTTCAGCCAATCAGATGGGCGTGAGGCAACCTTCCTGCAGGTGCAGGACGCGATCCATCTGGCGGGCCAGGTTCATGTCGTGGGTCACCACCAGGAACGCCGTGCGCATCGAGGTGCTGAGCTCCAGCATCAAGTCCTGGATGCCCTGGGCGGTGTGGGAATCGAGGTTGCCGGTCGGTTCGTCGAGCATCACCAGGCCCGGATTATTCACCAGGGCGCGGGCGATGGCCACGCGCTGACGCTCACCACCGGACAATTCGGCCGGTTTGTGCTCCAGGCGATGGCCCAGCCCTACCCGCTCCAGCAACGCCGTGGCACGCTGGCGTGCTTCCGGGATCGCGGTCTTGCCGATCAGCAGCGGCATGCAGACGTTTTCCAGGGCGGTGAATTCCGCCAACAGGTGGTGGAACTGGTACACAAAGCCGAGGGCGCGATTGCGCAGCAGGCCGCGCTTTTTCTCGCTCAGCGCCGACAACTCTTCACCGTCGAGCCAGACGCTGCCCGTGGTCGGCGTATCGAGGCCGCCCAGCAGATTGAGCAAGGTACTTTTACCCGAGCCCGACTTGCCGACGATCGCCACACGCTCACCCGGGTGCAACTCCAATTGCAGGCCGGCCAACACTTCCACCGATTCCGGGCCTTCCTCGTAGGATTTGCCCAGGCTGCGGCAGCTCAAGATTGCTTTATCACTCATGCCCGACTCACTCATAACGTAGCGCCTCCGCAGGCTGGGTGCGCGCGGCACGCCAGGCTGGATACAGGGTGGCGAGGAAACTCAGGACCAACGCCGCGGAGCAGACCATGACCACGTCCTGGCTCTGCACCTGCGACGGCAGGTAATCGATGAAGTACACGTCGGCGTTGAGGAACTTGTGCCCGATCAAGCCTTCGAGGGCCGAGATCGCGGCACTGACATTCAGCGCGGCGAAGATCCCGACCACGGCACCGATCGCGGTACCGACTACGCCAATGACGGTGCCTTGCACCATGAACGTGCGCATGATCGTGCCCGGCGTGGCGCCCAGCGTGCGCAGGATCGCGATGTCGCCCTTCTTGTCGTTCACCACCATCACCAGCGTGGAAATGATGTTGAATGCCGCAACGGCGACGATCAGCAGCAACAACAGGCCGATCATGGCTTTTTCCATGCGGATCGCCTGGTACAGGTTGCCGTGGGTACGGGTCCAGTCGCGGGCGTAGAAGCGGTCTTCGCCGAGATCGCGGGCGATGCTCCACGCAGTGCGTGGCGCCTGGAACAGATCGTCGAACTTCAGGCGCAGGCCCTGCACCTGATCCGGTTTCCAGCGGTGCAGCCGGGCCAGATCCTGCAGGTTGGTGACGCCCAGGTAGCCATCGAGCTCACCGGCGCCGACATGGAAGATGCCGACCACGGTAAAGCGCTTCATGCGCGGGAACATCCCGGCCGGGGTCACGGTGACTTCCGGCGCGACGAAGGTCAGCTTGTCGCCGATCGCGGCGCCGAGCTTGGCCGCGGCCTTGTCGCCGATGACGATGCCGAACTCGCCCGGCACCAGGTCGTCGAGTTTGCCCTGGGTCATGAAGTGATCAATGATCGACACCTGGCGTTCTTGCGCCGGGTCGATGGCATTGAGCAGGACTTTCGAGACCTTGCCGTTATTGGTCAGCAAACCCTGCATTTGCGTAAACGGCGCCACCGCCGTCACCTGCGGGTTCTGCTTGACCTTGGCCGCCAGGCTTTGCCAATCGCTGATCGGCTCGCCGGACTCGATGGTCGCGTGGGGCACCATGCCCAGCACGCGGGTGCGCATCTCATGATCGAAGCCGTTCATCACCGACAGCACCACGATCATCACGACCACGCCAAGGGCGAGCCCGATCATCGAAGTCAGGGAAATGAATGACACAAAATGATTGCGACGCTTTGCACGGGTGTAACGCGTGCCGATAAATACGAAGAGAGGTCTGAACATGTCGGGGCTTGTTCGGAGGGAAAAGGAACGTCCTTGTGGCGGGGGTCGATAACCAGCTTTACACTCAGACCACCGCCGCTACCATGGGTTCGCCATGTCGACATTAGATGAAGAAGATCGCCGCGAATACTACCGTATCGAGGATACGATCGCACTGGAAATTCGGCCCCTGTCCGCTACCGAAGCCTCAGGCCAGGAAGTGTTGCAGGATGCTTCCCCGCTCTTCAACTTGCTCAGCGAACTGCACCTGAGCGAATTCGAGTCGCAACACCTGTTGCGCCAGATCAGCGAACGCGACCGGAACATCGCGGCGTTCCTCAAATCCCAGAACAAACGCATCGACTTGCTGAGCCAGGTGATCGCCATCACCGTGCTCGGGCAGATCGGCGAACCGCAGCCGGTGATCATTTCCGAAGGCGGCATCGACTTTCAGCATCCCTCGCCCATTGCCACCGGCGCACGCCTGTCGGTCAAGCTGGTGCTGATGCCGCAAGCCCTGGGCCTGCTGCTGCGCGCCCGCGTCACCCATTGCGACCGCAAGGGCGATGGTTATGACGTTGGCACCGAGTTCGAACACCTGACCGATGCTCAGCGCCAACTGTTGGCCCGCCACATCTTGCAAAAGCAGGCCCAGGAACGACGCCTGGCCCGCGAACAACTCGAATCAGGCAATTAAATTAAGGAAGAACCGTGACCCTCATCTACGGCCATCGCGGCGCCAAGGGCGAAGCACCGGAAAACACCCTGACCAGCTTTCAGGAATGTCTCAAGCACGGCGTGCGTCGTTGCGAACTGGACCTGCACCTGTCCAGCGACGGCGAGCTGATGGTCATCCACGACCCGACCCTCAAACGCACCACTGACCGTCGCGGCAAGGTCGTCGAGCACACGGCGGCCGAGCTTGTGACCTATGACGCACGCAAGGGCGGCCCCGGCTGGATCAAGCCCTGCCCGATCCCGACGCTGGAAGAACTGTTCGAAAAGTGCGACTTCGATCACTGGCAGCTGGAAGTCAAGAGCGCATCACGGATGCGTGCCGCGACCACCGTGCTGGCGATTCGCGAGATGGCGCAGCGCCATGGCCTGATGGACAAGGTGACCATCACCTCGAGCTCCCGTGAAGTGCTCAAGGCGGCGCTGGAACTGGTGCCGGACGTATCCCGCGGGCTGGTGGCCGAGTACGCCTGGCTCGACCCGCTGAAGGTCGCGGCCAGTTATGGCTGTGAGATTCTGGCGCTGAACTGGACCCTGTGCACGCCGGAACGCCTGCAAAAAGCGCAGCGTCAGGGGCTGCATGTGTCGGTATGGACCGTCAACGAGCCTGCGCTGATGCGCAGACTCGCCGACTTCGGCGTTGACAGCCTGATTACAGACTTTCCCGGTTTGGCCACTGCCACGCTCGAGAATTGCTGAAATCGGTCTCCCCGGCCGGCTCAGGCCACCGGCCGGAGCCGCTCAAAAAAGCCGGTTGAGGCCGTCGTATGCGGCTACCCGATAGGCTTCGGCCATGGTCGGGTAGTTGAACGTGGTGTTGACGAAGTACTTCAGCGTGTTCAGTTCGCCCGGCTGGTTCATGATCGCCTGACCGATGTGCACGATCTCCGACGCCTGATAACCGAAGCAGTGAACGCCCAGCACTTCCAGGGTTTCACGGTGGAACAGGATCTTCAGCATGCCTTGCGGCTCGCCGGCGATCTGCGCGCGCGCCATGCTCTTGAAGAACGCCTTGCCGACTTCGTACGGCACCTTGGCCTGGGTCAGTTCCTGCTCGTTCTTGCCGATCGAGCTGATCTCCGGAATGGTGTAGATGCCGGTCGGCACGTCATTCACAAAGCGCCAGCTACCGTTATCGACGATGCTGCCAGCGGCGGAACGGCCCTGGTCGTGGGCGGCACTGGCCAGGCTCGGCCAGCCGATCACGTCACCGGCGCCGTAGATGTTCGGCACGCAGGTGCGGTACGCCTCGTCGACTTCGATCTGACCACGGCTGTTGACCTTCACGCCGATGTTTTCCAGACCCAACTGATCGGTGTTGCCGGTACGACCGTTGCACCAGAGCAAGGCGTCGGCCTTGATCTTCTTGCCGGACTTGAGGTGCAGTATCACACCGTTGTCCACGCCTTCGACGCGGTCGTAGTCTTCGTTGTGGCGAACCGTGATGTTGTTGTTGCTGAAGTGGTAACTCAGGGCCTGGGAAATTTCCGAGTCGAGGAAACTCAGCAACTGGCCACGGTTGTCCACCAGTTCGACCAGTACACCCAGACCGCTGAAGATCGAGGCGTATTCGCAACCGATCACGCCGGCGCCGTAAACGATGAGTTTGCGCGGGGTGTGGCCGAGGCTGAGGATGGTGTCGCTATCGTAGATACGCGGGTGGTGGAAATCGATGTCCGCCGGGCGATAAGGACGCGAACCGGTAGCAATGATGATGTGCTTGGCCACCAGCTTTTCGACCACGCCGTTGGCGCAGACCACTTCGATGGTTTGCTCGTCGGCGAAGCTGCCGGTGCCGAAGAACACGTCGACGCGGTTACGCGCGTAGTAGCCGGTACGCGAAGCGACTTGCTTGGAGATGACTTTCTCGGCGCTTTTCAACACGTCCGGGAACGAGAACCAGCGCGGCTCACCAATGGCCCGGAACATCGGGTTGGTGTTGAACTGCATGATCTGCCGCACCGAGTGACGCAGTGCCTTGGACGGGATGGTGCCCAAGTGAGTGCAGTTGCCGCCGACCTGGCGACGGCTATCGACCATCGCGACCTTGCGCCCTGCCTTGGCGGCGTTCATTGCCGCGCCTTCCCCCGCCGGGCCGGAACCCAACACCACCACGTCGTAGTTGTAGACAGCCATGCGTACTCCTCAGAACAGGCCGCGGCACCCTCGGCACCTGCGGCTAAATCACGCCAATGTGTGGCATGAAGGAACAATTTGGGGCCAGTGCAGAACCCGGACACAGTCTATAGAAGCGTCAACGCCGCGCACATTAACCCTTGGTCGCGTCGTAGGCTACTTTTGCCAGCGCTACAACGCCAGTTTTCAATGCTCAAATCGCCGAAATCATTCGGTTTTTTTACCACTGAGGCGTTCAAAAGCGTGACTGCTGCGTGTGACGAAACCTGTATCGGCACGAATCACAAAAAATGCGCCGATATCGTGTTTTTCTGCGTAGTCCCAACCGCGCTCCGGGCCGAGAATCAGCAACAGCGTCGATAAGCCATCGGCCATCAACGCTGAAGGATGAATCACCGTGACGGACGCCAGGTCATGTGAGACCGGCGCACCGGTGCGGGCATCGAAGGTGTGGGAAAAGCGCCGACCGCCCTGCTCGAAGTAATTCCGGTAGTCGCCGGAAGTGGACAGGCCATAGCCATCGACAACAATGACGCGCTCGGCCACCTGCCGGTCATCCCGCGGTTCTTCCAGGGCGATGCGCCATGGCGACCCGTCAGGCTTCCTGCCGGCCGCCTTGAGCTCACCCGTGACTTCGGCGAGATAGTCGTGGATGCCCATCGCCTCGAGCCGTGCGGCAATCGTGTCCACCACATAACCGGCGGCAATGCTGTTGAAGTCGACCTCGACGGCAGCGTCCTTGCATAACCGGTCGCCCTCGATGCGCAAGTGCTGGTGACCGACGCGCTGGCGGACTTCGGCGAGGGCTTCGGCGCTCGGGACTTTCTCTTCCCGGGCCTGCGGACCGAACCCCCAGAGATTCAACAACGGCTCCACCGTCAGATCGTAGGAACCGTCGCTTTGCACTGACAGTTGCTCGCCCACGCGGACCAGTTCGAGGATCGACGCCGGCATTGCCTGACAGCGGTTGGCCGGCAATGCATTGAAGCGCTCGATGTCCGAGTCGCTGCGGTAGGTCGACATTTGCCGGTCAATATCAGCGAGGATCTGCTCGACCTGAACGCGGACTGCGTCCGGCGCCGCAAGGCCGGCATGGCGCACATACTTGATCGAAAAAGTGCTGCCCATGGTCGGACCGCCGAAGCTTTCGAGGGCGTCTTCGTTGCCGCAACCGGACACCAGGCCGAACAACACAAAGCACCCTATCCGCCAGATCAACAAATCCTGCATCCCCTGAAGAACACCCTGACACACCATGAAGGTTCGCCATTATGCGATAGAAACTGTGGGAGCGGGCTTGCTCGCGAAGAGGCCGGCACATTCAACAGAGATGGCGACTGATCCAGCGCTTTCGCGAGCAAGCCCGCACAATTTTGATCTTCAGTGACCGCCACAATCCCTGTGGGAACAGGCTTGCCCGCGAAGAGGCCAGCACAAACAAAAACGCCCCGACCAGGGCCGGGGCGTTTCATGTGCAGCTAAAGGCTTAGCGCGGGAATGCTGGCGGGTTTACACCGGCCATGTCTTCCATCACGCGAACCACCTGGCAGCTGTAACCGAACTCGTTGTCGTACCAAACGTACAGTACAACGCGGTTATCCTGGGTGATGGTCGCTTCAGCGTCCACAACGCCTGCGTGGCGCGAGCCAACGAAGTCGGTGGAAACCACTTCCTGGGAGCTCACGTAGTCGATCTGCTTGTGCAGGTCCGAGTGCATGGCCATCTGGCGCAGGTACTCGTTGATTTCTTCGCGAGTGGTGGCCTTTTCCAGGTTCAGGTTCAGGATGGCCATCGACACGTTCGGCGTAGGAACGCGAATCGCGTTGCCGGTCAGCTTGCCCTTGAGCACTGGCAGTGCCTTGGCGGCTGCAGTGGCGGCACCGGTCTCGGTGATGACCATGTTCAGCGGCGCGGCGCGGCCACGACGGCTGCCCTTGTGGAAGTTGTCGATCAGGTTCTGGTCGTTGGTGAACGAGTGAACGGTTTCGACGTGGCCGTTGACGATGCCGTACTTGTCGTTGACTGCCTTGAGCACCGGCACGATGGCGTTGGTGGTGCAGGAAGCCGCCGAGATGATCTTGTCGTCAGGGGTGATATCGCCATGGTTGATGCCGTGCACGATGTTCTTCAGCGCGCCCTTGCCAGGTGCGGTGAGGATCACGCGGGCAGCGCCCGGGCAGGCCAGGTGCTGGCCCAGGCCGTCGGCGTCACGCCATACACCGGTGTTGTCGACGATCAGCGCGTTTTCGATGCCGTACTGGGTGTAGTCGACTTCGGCCGGGCTCTTGGCGTAGATAACCTGGATCAGGTTGCCGTTGGCGGTGATGGTGTTGTTGGCTTCATCGATGGTGATGGTGCCATCGAACGGACCATGGACCGAGTCACGACGCAGCAGGCTGGCACGCTTGACCAGGTCGTTCTCGGCGCCCTTGCGGACAACGATGGCGCGCAGGCGCAGGCCGTCGCCACCACCGGTTTTCTCGATCAGGATGCGCGCCAGCAGACGGCCGATACGACCGAAGCCGTAGAGGACAACGTCGGTGCCTTTGCGGGCGGAAGCGTTCTGCTGGCCAACCACGTCGGCCAGTTCTTCACGGACGAACTGCTCGGCAGTACGGCCATTGCCTTCGGCCTTGAATTTGGCCGCCAGCTTGCCCAGGTCCACCGAAGCGGCGCCGAGCTTGAGTTCGCTCATCGCCTTGATCAGCGGGAATGTTTCGTGGACGGACAGCTCGCTTTCGTCGGACTGACGGTGACGAGCAAAGCGGTGAGCTTTGAGAATCGCAATGACTGAACGATTGATCAGGCTGCGGCCATAGATCGAGCTCACCACGTTGTTATTGCGGTAGAGCTGACCGATAAGCGGAATCATCGCTTCTGCGAGTGCTTCACGGTCGATCCATTCACCAAGACACTGGTCGGGCTTCTGAGTCACGGGAACCTTCCACATGTAGGGGCAGAAAAAAGGGGCTACATTATGCCGCCGAGTGACAGCGGTAGCAATGCGCGCCCGTCGTGCTTTACGTAACAAATCGTCGTTCAAAAAAATTACGCCTCGCGCCAGCCCAATAAAACCGGGGCTTGCAGCGCAGTCAATTTTTTGGAGGTCGCGCCACCTTATCCGTAACCCTCCGTAACACTCGTTGTGTTTGTCACTACATATTCAGTAATTCGCGGCAAAAAACCGCCGAATTTTGTCTTTACCACTACATTTCGCCAAACCAGCGCTTTAGACGCAGTCAGCAACTGACAGGCGGCATCGTAGACCGCTACAATTACCGACTTTGTCGCAACGCTTGGAGCTCAACCTTCCGTGCCCGTTCTGCGTCTACCGCTTCTCCCTGCCGTGGCAGGTAAACAGCACTGGGGCAACCTGCCCGGTGCCGCCCTGAGCCTGGCCATCGCCGAGGCTGCCAGCGCTGCCAAGCGCTTTACCCTGCTGCTGACTGCCGACAGCCAAAGTGCCGAACGGCTGGAACAGGAGTTGGGTTTCTTCGCCCCGGATTTGCCCGTACTGCACTTTCCCGACTGGGAAACCCTGCCTTACGACCTGTTCTCACCGCACCAGGACATCATTTCCCAGCGCATCGCCAGCCTGTACCGGCTGCCGGAACTGAGTCATGGCGTGCTGGTGGTGCCGATCACCACTGCCCTGCACCGCCTCGCGCCGACCAAATTCCTGCTCGGCAGCAGCCTGGTGCTGGATATCGGCCAGAAACTCGACGTCGAGCAAATGCGCACCCGGCTTGAAGCCACGGGTTATCGCTACGTCGATACGGTGTATGAACACGGTGAGTTCACGGTTCGCGGCTCGCTGATCGACCTGTTCCCGATGGGCAGCAAGCTGCCGTATCGCATCGATCTGTTCGACGACGAAATCGAGACCCTGCGCACCTTCGACCCGGAGAACCAGCGCTCGATCGACAAGGTCGATTCGGTCAAGTTGTTGCCGGCCAAGGAGTTCCCACTGCAGAAGGAAGCGGTCACGCGTTTCAAGGCGCGCTTCCGCGAGCGCTTTGACGTCGACTTCCGCCGCTGCCCGATCTTCCAGGACTTGAGCAGCGGGATTACCCCGGCCGGCATCGAGTACTACCTGCCGCTGTTCTTCGAAGAAACCTCGACCCTGTTCGATTACTTGCCCCAGGACACACAAGTGTTTTCCCTGCCGGGCATCGAACAGGCGGCGGAAAACTTCTGGAACGACGTGCGCAATCGCTATGAAGAACGCCGCGTCGATCCGTCCCGTCCTTTATTGCCGCCCGCCGAGTTGTTCCTGCCGGTGGAAGATTGCTTTGCGCGCCTGAAGAACTGGCCGCGTGTGGTGGCCAGTCAACAGGACGTGGAAAGCGGTAGCGGTCGCGAGCGATTCCCCGCTCGGGAGCTGCCGAACCTGGCCATCGAAGCCAAGGCCACGCAACCGCTGGCGGCGCTGGCCGAGTTCCTCGACCAGTTCCCCGGCCGCGTGCTGTTTACCGCCGAATCGGCAGGCCGCCGCGAAGTGCTGCTGGAGCTGCTGGAACGCTTGAAGCTGCGACCGAAAACCGTCGACAGCTGGCCGGACTTTGTCGCCGGCAAGGAGCGCCTGGCGATCACTATCGCCCCGCTCGATGAAGGCCTTCAACTCGACGACCCGGCCCTGGCCCTGGTTGCCGAAAGCCCGTTGTTCGGCCAGCGCGTGATGCAGCGCCGGCGCCGGGAAAAACGTGCCGATGCCAACAACGATGCCGTCATCAAGAACCTCACCGAGTTGCGCGAAGGCGCGCCGGTGGTGCACATCGACCACGGCGTCGGCCGCTACCTGGGCCTGACGATCCTCGAGATCGACAGTCAGGCCGCTGAATTCCTGACACTGGAATACGCCGAGAACGCCAAGCTCTACGTGCCGGTGGCCAACCTGCACCTGATCGCCCGCTACACCGGCAGCGACGATGCCCTGGCCCCGCTGCACCGCCTTGGTTCCGAGACCTGGCAGAAAGCCAAGCGCAAGGCCGCCGAACAGGTGCGCGACGTGGCCGCCGAGTTGCTCGACATCTATGCCCGCCGTGCCGCCCGTGAAGGCTACGCCTTTGCCGATCCGAAAGCCGACTACGCCACCTTCAGCGCCGGTTTCCCGTTCGAAGAAACCCCGGACCAGCAAACCACCATCGAAGCGGTGCGCGAAGACATGCTCGCGCCGAAGCCGATGGACCGCCTGGTGTGCGGCGACGTTGGCTTCGGCAAGACCGAAGTGGCCATGCGCGCCGCGTTCATTGCCGTGCACGGCGGTCGCCAGGTGGCGATCCTGGTGCCGACCACCCTGCTCGCCCAGCAGCATTACAACAGCTTCCGCGACCGCTTCGCCGACTGGCCGGTGACCGTTGAAGTGATGAGCCGCTTCAAGTCCGCCAAGGAAGTGAATGCGGCGGTCGCTGATCTCGCAGAGGGCAAGATCGACATCGTCATCGGCACGCACAAGCTGCTGCAGGACGACGTGAAGATCAAAAACCTCGGACTGGTGATCATCGACGAAGAACACCGCTTCGGTGTGCGTCAGAAAGAACAGCTCAAGGCCCTGCGCAGCGAAGTCGACATCCTCACCCTGACCGCCACGCCGATTCCGCGCACACTGAACATGGCGGTGTCGGGCATGCGTGATCTGTCGATCATCGCCACCCCGCCGGCCCGTCGCCTGTCGGTACGCACCTTCGTCATGGAGCAGAACAATAGCACGGTCAAAGAGGCCCTGCTGCGTGAGCTGCTGCGTGGCGGCCAGGTCTATTACCTGCACAACGACGTCAAGACCATCGAGAAATGCGCCGCCGACCTCGCCGAGCTGGTGCCGGAAGCACGGATCGGCATCGGTCACGGGCAGATGCGCGAACGCGATCTCGAACAGGTGATGAGCGACTTCTACCACAAGCGCTTCAACGTGCTGATCGCCTCGACCATCATCGAGACCGGTATCGACGTGCCGAGCGCCAACACCATCATCATCGAGCGCGCCGACAAGTTCGGCCTGGCGCAGTTGCACCAGTTGCGCGGCCGGGTCGGACGCAGCCACCACCAGGCCTACGCCTACCTGCTGACGCCACCGCGCCAGCAAATCACCCCGGACGCGGAAAAGCGCCTGGAAGCGATCGCCAATACCCAGGACCTCGGCGCGGGCTTCGTACTCGCGACCAACGACCTGGAAATCCGTGGCGCTGGCGAACTGCTTGGCGATGGCCAGAGCGGGCAGATCCAGGCGGTCGGCTTCACGCTGTACATGGAGATGCTCGAGCGCGCGGTGAAGTCGATCCGCAAGGGCGAGCAACCGAACCTCGATCAACCGCTCGGCGGCGGACCGGAAGTCAACTTGCGCGTACCGGCGTTGATTCCCGAGGACTATCTGCCGGATGTCCACGCCCGCCTGATTCTCTACAAGCGCATTGCCTCGGCCACCGATGAGGACGGCCTCAAGGATTTGCAGGTGGAGATGATCGATCGTTTCGGCCTGTTACCGGAACCGACCAAGAACCTGATCCGCATCACTGCGTTGAAATTGCAGGCCGAGCAACTGGGCATCAAGAAGGTCGATGGCGGCCCGCAAGGCGGTCGCATCGAGTTCGCCGCACAGACGCCGGTCGACCCGCTGACCCTGATCAAGCTGATCCAGAGCCAGCCAAAACGCTACAAATTCGAAGGCGCCACGATGTTCAAGTTCATGGTTCCGATGGAGCGCCCGGAAGAGCGCTTTAATACTGTAGAGGCGCTGTTCGAGCGCCTCGTTCCGAAAACTGCTTGAAGGACGCCGCATGCGCCTGTTTCGCTCCCTGACCTTGCTGACCCTGCTCATTCCAGCGCTGGTCGCACCCACGGCATTTGCCGATGACCTGTATCAGGTCGAAATGATTCTGGTCCGTCAAAATGCGGTGCCGGCGATTGTCAGCCGCGCCGCGCCGGAAGACTGGGCTGCCGGCGCCCAACCCGTCAGCCCCGATAGCCTGCGTACGCCAAGCCTGAATGGCGAAGTGGAAAAACTCACCGCCAGCGCCGACTATACGGTGTTGCTGCACAAGGCCTGGCAACAGCCCCTCGGTGAAGCCGCCAGCAAAGTGGCGGTCAGCGATGGCAAGGAACAATATGGTCAGTTCCCGATCGAGGGCACGCTGAACATGAAACTGGGACGCTTTACCGACGTCGACGCCGATTTCTGGGTCAACCAGATCGATGCCAATGGCATGGTGACCGCCAGCGAGCGCCTGAAACAGGAAAGCCACACCAAGAACGGCCAGTTGAACTTCCTCGACAACGGCCACCTCGGCCTGTTGATCAAGATCACTTCACTGACCGCCCCCGCCCCCCGAGCAGCTCCCGAAGAAATTCCGGACTGATTCCCCATGTCCGCGACCCTGAGCAAACCCCTGGCACCGTCCTGGGTCAGCCGATTCAAGGAACAGAGCCTGGAGCGTGGCCGCCGCTACGCACTGGAGAATCGTGTCAGGATCGTCGAGGCCGGCGATGCCACGATCATCGCCGCTTGCGAAGGCTCTGGCGGTAACGTTTACCGTCAGACCATTCGCCTGCGCGAGTCAGCCAAGGGCACGCTGCTGATGGTCGACGCCACATGCTCCTGCCCCGTCCACAGCAACTGCAAACATTGCGCAGCGGTGCTCCTGCAAGTGCAGGAAACCCTCGACTACCCTGCTGCCGCCAAAGACGCCGAACTCCTGGAAAAACTCCAGGCCGTCCTGGAAAACCGCAGCCCGAAAGCTCCGCCGCAAGTGCTGGTGGACAATGTGCAACCGGTACCGCGCCTGTGGCTGGCCAGCATCGAGTTCAGCGCATTCGAGCCGCGCAACGGTCGAATGCAGCGCTACATCCAGCATCGGGCGGCGCTGTCCTTCAGTTACCTGGACGAATACGTTAGCGGGCAGAAAAATTCCGACATCCTGATTCGCCAGGAAACCCAGACACTGCGGATAAAACGCCACCCTGAGGTGGAACAGTCCTACCGGGAACAGTTGCGAATCCTCGGTTTCAAAATCGCCACCCGGCAAAGCAAGGCCCTGCCGGAAAGTGCCGGCGAGCTGTTCGAAATGGTCAATGACAGCGCCTGGCTGACCTTTACCCTCAATGAACTGCCGAAGTTGCGCACCCAGGGTTGGGAATTGCAGATCGACGAGGAATTCGGTTTCGACCTGACGGCGGTCGACGACTGGTACGCCACGGTCGAACAGGCTCCAGAGCGCGACTGGTTCGATCTGGAACTGGGGATTATCGTCAACGGCGAACGCCTGAGCCTGTTGCCGATCCTGCTCAACCTGATGCGCTCGCACACCGAAATCCTCAACCCGGAACGCCTCGCCCGACGCCGCGACGACGAGTTGATCCTGGTCAACATCCCCAATCGCCCGAACTCCGAGTACGGCCCGCTGCAAGTCGCCCTGCCCTTCGGCCGCTTGAAGCCGGTGCTGGCCACCCTCGGCGAGTTCTACCTGCAGGAACCCGGCGACACCACGCTGCGCCTGAGCAAGGCCGATGCCACGCGCCTGAACCCGCTGGAAGACATGCCACTGCTCTGGGAGGGTGGCGATCAGATCCGCACCTTTGCCCAGCGCCTGCGCGACATCAAGGACCACACGGCCACCGCCCCGGAAGGCCTGAATGCGACGCTGCGGCCATATCAGCTCGAAGGCCTGAGCTGGATGCAATCGCTGCGGCAGCTGGAAGTGGGTGGAATTCTCGCGGACGACATGGGCCTGGGCAAAACCCTGCAGACACTGGCCCACGTACTCAGCGAGAAAAACGCCGGCCGCCTCGATCGGCCGTGCATGGTCGTGATGCCGACCAGCCTGATCCCCAACTGGCTCGACGAAGCGGCGCACTTTACGCCGCAGCTCAAGGTGCTGGCGCTATACGGTGCCGGCCGCAAAAAGCACTTCGACAAGCTGGCTGACTACGATCTGATCCTGACCACCTATGCCCTGCTGCCCAAGGATGTCGAACGCCTGGCGGCGCAGCCCTTGCACATACTGGTGCTGGATGAAGCGCAATACATCAAGAACCCGACCAGCAAGGCCGCCCAGGCTGCCCGCGAACTGAATGCCCGGCAGCGCCTGTGCCTGAGCGGCACGCCGCTGGAAAACCACCTCGGTGAGCTGTGGTCGCTGTTTCACTTCCTCCTGCCCGGCTGGCTCGGCGACGTCAAAAGCTTCAATCGCGATTACCGCGTGCCGATTGAAAAACGCACCAGCGAGGTCAGGCTCCAGCACCTCAACGGCCGGATCAAACCGTTCCTGCTGCGCCGCACCAAGGAACAGGTGGCCACCGAGTTGCCACCGAAAACCGAAATCATCCACTGGGTCGAGCTCAACGAGGCCCAGCGCGACGTGTACGAAACCATGCGCCTGGCCATGGACAAGAAGGTCCGCGACGAGATCACCCGCAAAGGCGTGGCCCGCAGCCAGATCATCATTCTCGAAGCGCTGCTCAAGCTGCGCCAGGTGTGCTGCGACTTGCGCCTGGTCAACGAGGCAACCCTGCCCAGCCGTGGCAGCACATCAGGCAAGCTCGACAGCCTGATGGAAATGCTCGAAGAGCTGTTTGAAGAAGGTCGGCGGATCCTGCTGTTCTCGCAGTTCACCTCAATGCTGTCGTTGATCGAAGACGAACTGAACAAACGCGGCGTGGCCTACGCCCTACTGACCGGCCAGACCCGCGACCGCCGCACGCCAGTGAAGGAATTCCAGAGCGGCAAGCGTCAGATATTTCTGATCAGCCTGAAGGCCGGCGGCGTTGGCCTGAACCTGACCGAAGCGGACACGGTGATTCACTACGACCCATGGTGGAACCCGGCGACGGAAAACCAGGCGACCGACCGGGCGTATCGCATCGGCCAGGAGAAGCCGGTGTTCGTTTACAAGTTGATTGCGCGCGGCACTGTGGAAGAAAAGATTCAGCACCTGCAAAAGGAAAAATCCGACCTCGCGGCCGGCGTGCTGGATGGGCGCAAGGCCGGGGACTGGAAACTGCAAAGCGATGATATCGAGGCACTGTTTGCGCCGCTGCCGGAGAACCTGGAGAAGCGCTGAAATCTTCGGCGCCTGAACCGGCCCCTTCGCGAGCAAGCCCGCTCCCACAGTGTTTTTGTGTTGCCTCCACTGTTGAGGTTAAACACAAGTCAAATGTGGGAGCGGGCTTGCTCGCGAAGGGAGCGACTCGGTGCCTGGGCTAACTCAGCCCTTGAGCACCCGCGCCAACGTCGATTTCACCTTGCCCATGCCGTCATGCAACGCCTGCTCGATCTCGGCCATGGTGATCACTGCCGTCGACTTGCCCGCTGCCGGGTTCACCACCAGCGCCAGACAGGCGTAATCCAGCTCCAGCTCGCGGGCCAATGCCGCTTCCGGCATGCCGGTCATGCCAACGATGTCGCAGCCGTCGCGCTCCAGCCGGGCGATTTCCGCAACCGTCTCCAGACGCGGCCCTTGAGTGCAGGCATACACGCCATGACTGCTGTAGCCCACGCCTTCAGCCGCCAATGCCGCAATCAACTGCTGGCGCAGCGGCTCGCTGTAGGGGTAGCTGAAGTCGATATGGGTGACGTGTTCCAGGTCATCGGCAAAGTAGGTGTGCTCACGACCACTGGTGTAGTCGATCAACTGATGCGGCACGCAGAAATGGCCGGTGCCCATGGCCGCATGGATGCCGCCCACGGCGTTGACCGCCAGGATGGCTTCAGCACCTGCCTGCTTCAGCGCCCAGAGGTTGGCGCGGTAGTTGACCTGATGCGGCGGAAAACGATGCGGATGGCCGTGACGTGCGAGGAACAGCACTTCCTTGCCGGCATACTCGCCGATCTGCACTTCGGCCGAAGGTGCGCCATACGGCGTGTCCACTGCCAGTGACTGGCGAATGCTCAGGCCTTCGAGTTGAGTCAGGCCAGTGCCACCGATAATCGCGTAAACCGTCATAACGAACAGTCCTTAATCAATCAATTGAGCTTCTTTGAGCGCACCGACAGCGGCCAGCCAGCGTGGGTCCTGACGGTATTCGGTGCCGGCGGACGACTGGCCGCGCATCCGCGCGATACGCTCGGATGGCTTGACCTTCAGACGCTGGGCAGCGCTCAGGGCCAGTTCGGCGGCCGCACGGTCGTTGCACACCAGGCCCATGTCGCAACCGGCAGTCAGTGCAGCTTCAATTCGGCTGGCAGCATCGCCGACCACGTGAGCGCCCGCCATGGACAGGTCGTCACTGAAAATCACGCCATCGAACTGCAACTCGCCGCGCAGGATGTCCTGCAACCAGCGGCGGGAGAAACCGGCCGGCTGGGAATCGACCTGTGGATAAATAACGTGGGCCGGCATGACCGCAGCCAGCTGCTTGCTCAACTTGGCAAATGGCACCAGGTCGTTGGCGCGGATCTCGTCGAGGCTGCGCTCATCATTCGGGATCGCGACGTGGGAATCCGCTTCAGCCCAGCCGTGACCAGGAAAATGCTTGCCGGTGGCCGCCATGCCTGCGCTGTTCATGCCGCGGATGAATGCACCCGCGAGCAAGGCAGCACGCTCGGGATCGCCCTCGAACGAACGGGTGCCGACAACGGCGCTGCGCTGGTAATCGAGGTCGAGCACCGGGGCAAAGCTCAGGTCCAGGCCAACGGCCAGCACTTCGGTGGCCATGATCCAGCCGCACTGCTCGGCCAGGTATTCAGCGTTCGGGTTGTCGGCAATGGCGCGCATGGCGGGCAAGCGCACGAAACCCTGGCGCAGGCGTTGCACGCGGCCGCCCTCCTGGTCCACAGCCAGCAACAAATCGGGACGGATGGCGCGAATGGCCGCACTCAGCTCGCGCACCTGCCGTGGATGCTCGATATTGCGAGCAAAGATGATCAGGCCACCCACTTCGGGTTGGCGCAACAATTGTCGATCCTCAGCCGTCAGCCAGGTACCGGCGACATCCACCATCAACGAGCCTTGCAAGCCAGCAGTCATAAGAATTCCTTGATAACAGAAAACCCGGCCCACACGAATTCGCCGCCAAGGGCATGGCCCGGCAGATTGGCGAGTTCAATGGGGAACGGGTTCAGAACGAGAGTCGGCATGGGCGGCTAGCTTAACGGATGTCAGCTGCCGCGCCCACCCGTGAGCGGTCAAACCTTGGCGGCAACCGGTGTCGATTTGCTACGCGGACGCAACTGGGCCGTGGCCATCGCTGGGTCAGTCACACCGGATTCGGCACGCATGCCAGCAGCCAGGAATGGCACCATCAGACGCATGACCTGCTCGATCGAGGTGTTCACGCCGAAGTCGGTTTCAGCAATCGCGCGCAAGGCCTTGATACCGGACATGCTGAACGCCGCAGCACCGAGCATGAAGTGCACGCGCCAGAACAGCTCGATGGGCGGAATGCGCGGCGCCGCTTCGTTGACCAGCATCATGTAGCGGCGGAACACCTTGCCGTACATGTCTTCCAGATAACGACGCAAATGCCCCTGGCTCTGACTGAACGCCAGCCCCAGCAAACGCATGAAGATAGACAGGTCGTTGCCACTGCGCGGCTGCACCACCAGGGCCTGCTCGACGAGGATTTCCAGCAACTCTTCGAGTGTCGGCCTGACTTCAGGCTTGGCCTGGCGCCGCTCCAGCTCTTTATCGAGACTGAGGCAGAACGGTCCGAGGAACCGCGAGAAAACCGCCTGGATCAACGCCTTCTTCGAACCGAAGTGATAGTTCACCGCCGCCAGATTGACACCCGCCTTGCTGGTGATCAGGCGCAACGAGGTTTCGGCGAAACCTTTTTCCGCGAACAACTGCTCGGCTGCATCAAGAATGCGTTCAACGGTTTCCGACTGGGCCATGGCTACTCCGCCTGACAAACACTTGTTTGAAACATACGTTTCAGCCTGTGCCTTGTCAAGTCTGGCAGTTCGTTTCGGGAATGGTCGGTCAGACATTTAACCACACAACGGCGAAGCTTCAATCCACTGACTGATCGACCGTCCGGCGGCCACTGAAAAATGGAGCATTGCCAAGACCGCTCCACTGTATATAATCCCAGTCACTGTATAAAAAAACAGAGCGATCAATATGCTAAAGCTGACGCCACGCCAAGCCGAGATTCTGGCCTTCATCAAACGCTGCCTGGAAGACAACGGCTACCCGCCGACCCGTGCGGAAATCGCTCAGGAACTGGGTTTCAAGTCGCCCAACGCGGCGGAAGAACACCTCAAGGCCCTGGCCCGCAAGGGTGCAATCGAGATGACGCCTGGCGCCTCCCGCGGCATTCGCATCCCCGGCTTCGAAGCCAAGGCCGACGACTCCACCCTGCCGATCATTGGCCGGGTCGCAGCCGGCGCGCCGATTCTTGCGCAGCAACACATCGAAGAGTCCTGCAACATCAACCCTGCCTTCTTCCATCCGCGCGCCGACTACCTGCTTCGCGTCCACGGGATGAGCATGAAGGATGTCGGCATTTTCGACGGCGACCTGCTGGCGGTCCACACCACCCGCGAAGCCCGTAACGGCCAGATCGTGGTGGCGCGAATCGGCGACGAAGTGACCGTCAAGCGTTTCAAGCGTGACGGCAGCAAAGTCTGGCTGATCGCCGAGAACCCCGAGTTCGCCCCTATCGAAGTGAACCTTCAAGACCAGGAACTGGTGATCGAAGGCTTGAGTGTCGGCGTTATTCGCCGCTAAAGGAGGCACCATGCAGTTCCCACAGACATCACCACAGCAAACCCAACTGCCGTTGTTCGAAGCGTTCATGGCTCAGCCATTGGCGCCGATTCTGAAAGACGTAGTCGAGTCCCCCTGGAGCGCCGAACCCGACGTTTTCAGCGAGCTGTCACTGCGTGGTGCAGCCGGGAACTGCCTGAGCCTCCTGGCACCGATCCTCAGGGAATTGAGCCAGGACCAGGACGCACGCTGGCTGACATTGATTGCACCGCCCGCCAGCCTGACCCAAGCCTGGTTGCGAGATGCCGGCCTCAACCGCGAACGCATTCTGCTGCTGCAACCAAGAGGCACCCAGAGCGCCCAGCAACTGACCTGCGAAGCCTTGCGCCTGGGTCGCAGCCACACGGTGGTCAGCTGGATCAACCCGCTGAGCAGCCAATCGCGGCAACAACTGATCAGCGCCGCCCGGACCGGGGACGCTCAGAGCTTGAATATTCGTTTGGGCTAACTGACAGACAGGGCGCGAACTTCATCCCGCGAGGCTTCTCCAAGGGCAGAGAAGCCGATGTGTAGCGATACCAGCAAAACGACGAACGGGGCTCAATGAAGAACCCGTGTCCCCTCATCCTTGTCGAATTCGCCTTCAACCAGGCGACCCGCCATCTGAACACCGACGCTCAACATCGCCTTGGCGACTTCCACGTGCTGCCCTTGCAGGAACGCTTTGGCGTCCTCGGAGAAATTCAAAGTAACCAGAGAACCCTCGTCCTCGGCCCTGCGCAGCTCGATTCGGCCGTCTGGTAACTCGACAATTTCTAGAAAGGACGTTGGCATAAAGGACTGTTCTCCACGAAAGGCAGGGATTATATAGGCATCGTTCGGGCTTCGCTTGGGATCTTGACCAGATGTCATCACCCAACTGCTTGTGTCAGCACTCGTTCAACCCTTCACGAAACCGGATCGCCAATCCTTTCAGGTTCTGACGCCAACTCTCCAGTTCCTCCCGGCTTAACTCCTCCGGCGCGCCCTCTTCATCCAGATTGACAGCCTGAATCAGTGGCCGGGTCACGTCCCCTTTCGGCTTGTGCGGCGCGCGTGGCGGCTGAAACAGCGCAGCATGGGCGGCCAGCAGCTTGGCCAACCAGGTTTCCGGGTTGTTGGCCAGTTCGACCATCTCGGCCATTTCCGGAATGGCGATGGTGTCCAGCACTTCGCGCGTCAGCAACAGCTCTGCACGGGGCGCATTGGCCTGCGGCAGGCGATAGAAGCCGGCGATTTCATGGCATAGGCCCAACAATGCACCGTACAGGTGAAACAGTGCGGATTCGCGTCCGGCCTGGATCAGCGCCAGCGAATTCATCGCCCGACCCTCTTCCGTGCGAGCCAGTGCTTCCAGTGACAGGCCGGCGAAATAGATCTTCTGATTGGTACGGGTATAGAGTTCGTGGGCCATGACGGCAGCCTCCACAACGAATAAGGGCTTCATGCAGGTCATGTAGGAGCGAGCTTGCTCGCGATGGTCGTCAACGATGACGCGGGCCTTCAGAATACCCACGTTGCTCTCACGTCCTTCGCGAGCAAGCTCGCTCCTACAGGGGTCTTGCTATCTTACGCCTTCGCAGCTGGACGCTTGTCTTCGACTTTCCACTTACCGCCGTCGTAGAACGCTTTCCAGCCAGTCGGCTTACCGTCGACCTCGGTCTGCACGTACTGCTCCTTGGTCTTGCGGCTGTAACGGATCACGGCTGGCAGACCATCCGGATCTTTCTTCGGCGCTTCGCAGAGGAAGTGATACTTCGGATCGATCTCATCCTTGTGCGGGATGATTTCCAGCACCAGCGGAGCACGGGTCTCGCGGTTTTTCGGGAACTGGCTGGCCGCCAGGAACAGGCCGGATGCACCATCGCGCAGGATGTAGGTGTCGTTGACCTTTTCGCACTTCAGCTCAGGCATCTTCACCGGATCCATCTTCGGTGGTGCCGCGTCACCGCTTTTCAGCAGTTTACGAGTGTTCTTGCACGTCGCGTTGGTGCAGCCGAAGAACTTGCCGAAGCGACCAGTCTTGAGTTGCATCTCGCTGCCACACTTGTCGCATTCCAGGCTCGGACCTTCATAGCCCTTGATGCGATAAGTGCCCTCTTCGATTTCGTAGCCATCGCAATCGGGGTTGTTACCACAGATGTGCAGTTTGCGCTTCTCATCGAGCAGGTAGGCATCCATCGCCGTGCTGCAGATAGGGCAGCGATGCTTGCCACGCAGTACCAGCGATTCCGATTCACCCTCGTCGTCCGCAGCGATTTCATCGCCCGGCACCAGGTTGACGGTGGCCTTGCAGCGCTCTTTCGGCGGCAGGCTGTAGCCCGAGCAACCGAGGAACACGCCGGTCGAGGCAGTACGGATCTGCATCGGACGGCCGCAGGTGGTGCACGGGATGTCGGTCATCACCGGCTGGTTGGCACGCATGCCGTTTTCCGGGCTTTCGGCCACTTCGAGTTTCTTCTTGAAGTCGCCGTAGAACTCGTCGAGCACGTTTTTCCAGTCGCGCTCGCCCTGGGCCACGTCATCGAGATGCTCTTCCATACCGGCGGTGAAGCCGTAGTCCATCAGGTTGGAGAAGCTTTCGGCCAGACGCTCGGTGACGATGTCGCCCATCTTTTCCGAATAGAAACGACGGTTGTGCAGCGCCACGTAGCCGCGGTCCTGGATGGTCGAAATGATCGCCGCGTAGGTCGAAGGACGACCGATGCCGCGTTTTTCCATTTCCTTTACCAGGCTGGCTTCCGAGTAACGCGCCGGCGGCTTGGTGAAGTGCTGGGTCGGATCAAGCTTGATCAGCTTCATCGCGTCGCCCTGGGCCATGTCCGGTAGCACATCGTCGTCGCCTGGCTTGGCGATTTGCGGCATGACCCGGGTGTAACCGTCGAACTTCAGGATGCGGCCCTTGGCACGCAGCTCGAAGTCGCCAGCGCCCACGGTGACGGTAGTCGACAGGTATTGCGCCGGCAGCATCTGGCAAGCGAGGAACTGGCGCCAGATGAGCTCGTAGAGGCGCTCAGCGTCACGCTCCATGCCCGACAGCTTGCTTGGCTCGGTATTGGCGTCGGACGGACGAATCGCTTCGTGAGCCTCTTGTGCGCCTTCCTTGCTGCTGTAGACGTTCGGGGTTTCCGGCAGGTACTTCTTGCCGAATTCGCCTTCAATATAAGTACGCGCCATCGCCACGGCATCAACCGAGAGGTTGGTCGAGTCGGTACGCATGTAGGTGATGTAACCGGCTTCGTACAAACGCTGAGCCATCATCATGGTCTTCTTCACGCCGAAGCCCAGGCGGTTGCTCGCGGCCTGCTGCAGGGTGGAAGTGATGAACGGCGCCGACGGCTTGCTGCTGGTCGGTTTGTCTTCGCGCTTGACGATGCTGTAGCTGGAAGCCTTGAGCTTCTCCAGCGCGGCCATGGCCTGGGTTTCGTTGAGCGGCTTGAAGGCTTCGCCCTTTTCACGAGCCACGTCGAAACGCACGGTCGCGCCTTTGGCGGTACCGAGGTCGGCGTGCACTTCCCAGTACTCTTCCGGGATGAACGCGCGGATTTCACGCTCGCGCTCGACCACCAGCTTCACGGCAACTGACTGCACGCGACCGGCGGACAAACCGCGAGCGATCTTGGCCCACAACAGCGGCGAAACCATGTAGCCCACGACGCGGTCGAGGAAGCGACGCGCCTGCTGGGCGTTGACGCGATCGATATCGAGCTCGCCTGGTTTCGAGAAGGCTTCCTGAATCGCCTTCTTGGTGATTTCGTTGAACACCACGCGCTTGTAGCGGGTGTCGTCACCACCGATGGCTTCGCGCAGGTGCCAGGCAATGGCTTCCCCCTCGCGGTCCAAGTCGGTTGCGAGATAGATGGTGTCAGCATCCTTGGCGAGCCGGCGCAGCTCTTCGATGACTTTTTCCTTGCCCGGGAGGATCTCGTACTTGGCTTTCCAACCATGATCCGGATCGACACCCATGCGCGCGACCAGCTGCTTGCGCGCTTTTTCTTTCGGCGACAGTGCCGGCACTTCACCCGCAGCAGCCTTGCCGCGCTTGGCGGCTGGCTCTTTGCTGGCGCTAGCCGAACCGCTGGTGGGCAGGTCTCGGATATGGCCGATACTCGACTTCACCACGTATTCGTTGCCCAAATACTTGTTGATGGTCTTGGCCTTAGCCGGGGATTCCACAATGACCAGCGATTTGCCCATGGATCAGAAAATTCCTGAATTCGAGAAGTGAAAGGCGATTGGCGCCTGACGCGGCACCGCTATATATAGTGGCAACAAGGTGAGGTCAAGCGCAGGGTTTTGCGCGAACTCAGCTTATGGCTTGGTAAAAAGGCTTTCTTCGGCCTGCACCAAAGCAAAGCGTGGCACCTGTTCGCCGTCAACTTCGACGGACTCCAGGAACATGCTCAAGGGACGCACCCAAAAGCCGTAATCGCCATACAGGGCTTGGTAGAAGACCACTTCTTCTTCGGTTTCCGAATGCCGCGCAACACTGAATACGCGGTACTGCGGACCTTTGTAATGTTGGTAGAGCCCAGGTTGTATCGGCATGCTTTGGCCCTCACTCAAATTCTTTCAAAATAAAAACAAAAATAAATCCGGAAAAACAAAAACCGGGGCACTTGGCCCCGGCTTCCATCAACGAGACGCTTAAACGCGTTCGAAGACGGTGGAGATGCCCTGGCCGAGACCAATGCACATGGTGGCCACCCCGAAGGTGCCGCCATTTTGCTTCATCACATTGAGCAAAGTGCCGGAGATACGCGCACCGGAGCAACCGAACGGGTGGCCCAGGGCGATCGCGCCGCCGTGCAGGTTAACCTTCTCGTTCATCTTGTCGAGCACTTTCAGATCTTTCAGCACTGGCAGGGCCTGTGCGGCGAAAGCTTCGTTGAGCTCGAAGAAGTCGATGTCGGAGATGCCAAGACCCGCGCGCTTCAATGCTTTTTGTGTGGCCGGTACTGGACCATAGCCCATGATTGCCGGATCCACACCTGCCACTGCCATCGAACGAATCACCGCCATAGGCTGGATACCCAGGTCCTGTGCACGCTGCGCCGACATCACGATCATGCACGAAGCACCATCGGTGATCTGCGACGAGGTACCGGCTGTCACGGTGCCGCCCTTCGGATTGAACGCTGGCTTGAGAGCCGCCAGGCTTTCCAGGGTGGTTTCCGGACGAATGGTTTCGTCGTAGTCGAAGGTTTTCAGGAAACCATTCTCGTCGTAGCCCTGCATCGGGATGATTTCGTCCTTGAACTTGCCTTCCACGGTCGCCTTGTGGGCGAGTTGGTGGGAGCGCACGCCGAAAGCGTCCTGTTGCTCGCGAGTGATGCCGTGCATCTTGCCCAGCATTTCCGCGGTCAGGCCCATCATGCCCGAGGCTTTCGCCGCGTACAGCGACATGTGCGGGTTCGGATCGACACCGTGCATCATGCTCACGTGCCCCATATGCTCGACGCCACCAACCACGAATACGTCACCGTTGCCGGTCATGATCGCTTGCGCGGCAGTGTGCAGCGCGCTCATCGACGAGCCACACAGGCGGCTGACGGTCTGGCCGGCCGACGTGTGCGGGATCTGGGTCATCAGCGACGCCATGCGCGCGATGTTCCAGCCCTGCTCCAGGGTCTGGTTGACGCAGCCCCAGATCACGTCTTCGACTTCGCTCGGGTCGACCTTGACGTTACGTTCCAGCAGTTTGCTGATCAGGTGCGCCGACATGTCTTCGGCGCGGGTGTTGCGGTGCATGCCGCCCTTGGAGCGGCCCATCGGAGTACGACCGAAGTCGACAATCACGACGTCTCTAGGATTCAAGCTCATAAGTTCACTCTCACTCTAGTTGGGGGCGCTTAACCGAAGAAGCTCTGGCCGTTCTTGGCCATTTCGCGCAGCTTCGCGGTCGGGTGGTACAGCGCGCCCAAATCAGCGTACTGGTCAGCCAGGGCAACGAACTCTGCCACACCGATCGAGTCGATGTAACGCAGCGCACCGCCACGGAATGGAGGGAAACCAATACCGTAGACCAGACCCATGTCGGCTTCGGCAGCGGTTTCGACAATGCCGTCTTCCAGGCAACGCACGGTTTCCAGGCACAGCGGGATCATCATCCAGTTGATGATGTCTTCGTCGGTGACTTCGCGCTGCTCGTAAACGATCGGCTTGAGCACTTCGAGCACCGAAGGATCGGCCACTTTCTTCTGCTTGCCTTTCTTGTCGGTCTCGTAGGCATAGAAGCCCTTGCCGTTCTTCTGGCCCAGGCGCTTGGCTTCGTAGAGCACGTCGACGGCCGAGCGACGGTCGTCCTTCATGCGGTCCGGGAAGCCTTCAGCCATCACGTCACGACCGTGGTGGCCGGTGTCGATGCCGACCACGTCCATCAGGTACGCCGGCCCCATTGGCCAGCCGAATTTTTCCATGATCTTGTCGATGCGGACGAAGTCCACACCGGCGCTGACCAGCTTGGCGAAACCGCCAAAGTACGGGAACAGCACGCGGTTGACCAGGAAGCCCGGGCAGTCGTTGACGACGATCGGGTTCTTGCCCATTTTCTTGGCGTAGGCAACGGTGGTGGCAACAGCCAGCTCGCTGGACTTCTCGCCACGGATCACTTCCACCAGCGGCATCATGTGCACCGGGTTGAAGAAGTGCATGCCGACGAAGTTTTCCGGACGCTTGAGGGCCTTGGCCAGCAAGGTGATGGAAATGGTCGAGGTATTGGACGCCAGGATGGTGTCCTCCTTGACCTTATCTTCCACTTCAGCCAGTACCGCTTGCTTGACCTTCGGGTTCTCGACGACCGCTTCCACCACCAGGTCCACGTGACCGAAGTCACCGTACGACAGGGTAGGACGAATGCCGTTGAGCACTTCAGCCATCTTCGCGGCGGTCATGCGACCTTTATCAACGCGGCCAACCAGCAGTTTGGCGGCTTCGGCCAGACCCTGCTCGATACCGTGCTCGTTGATGTCCTTCATCAGGATCGGCGTGCCTTTGGAAGCCGACTGATAGGCGATACCGCCACCCATGATGCCGGCGCCCAGTACGGCGGCCTGCTTCACGTCCTTGGCGATTTCGTCGTAGGCCTTGGCCTTTTTCTTCAGCTCCTGATCGTTCAGGAACAGACCGATCAAGCTCTGCGCGGCAGAGGTCTTGGCCAGTTTGACGAAACCGGCGGCTTCGATTTCCAGCGCCTTGTCGCGACCGAAGTTCGCAGCTTTCTGGATGGTCTTGATCGCTTCAACCGGCGCCGGGTAGTTCGGGCCGGCCTGGCCAGCCACGAAACCCTTGGCGGTTTCGAACGACATCATTTGTTCGATGGCGTTGAGCTTGAGTTTTTCCAGCTTCGGCTGACGCTTGGCCTTGTAGTCAAATTCGCCGCTGATGGCGCCCTTGATCAGGCTCAGTGCAGCTTCGGCCAGTTTGTCCGGGGCAACCACGGCGTCGACGGCACCGACTTTCAGCGCGTCTTCAGCACGGTTTTCCTTACCGGCGGCGATCCACTCGATGGCGTTGTCGGCCCCGATCAGGCGCGGCAGGCGTACGGTGCCGCCGAAACCTGGGTAGATGCCCAGCTTGACTTCTGGCAGGCCGATTTTGGCAGTGGCCGACATGACTCGGAAGTCTGCGGCCAGGCACATTTCGAAACCACCACCCAGTGCGATGCCGTTGATCGCAGCTACAGTCGGGACGTTGAGGTCTTCGAAATCGCTGAAAATCTTGTTGGCTTCGAGGTTGCCAGCAACAAGTTCTGCATCCGGCAGCTTGAAGTTGTCGACAAATTCGGTGATGTCGGCGCCGACGATGAACACGTCCTTGCCACTGCTGACGATCACGCCCTTGATCGAAGCATCTGCCTTGATGGTGTCTACGGCCTGACGCAGTTCGTTCAGGGTTAGACGGTTGAACTTGTTGACGGACTCACCCTTGAGGTCGAACTTCAGTTCGACGATGCCACTTTCAAGAGCCTTAACCGTGATGGCTTTACCTTCGTAAATCATCAACTGATCTCCACGATATGGAAGCTGAACAGTACACGTCGGACGCAGGCGAATGGCATGGCAGGGACGTTAATCGTCGATGCTACGCCTATCCACCCGGCACACCCGCCAACGCGATAGTCGGGATTCTGTAGGAGCGGTCTGAAATACAAACGCTCAATTCATACGCCCGTTTGATTTGGGTACGTCACCTTCACGGAATTTCCGACAATTGTCAATCGCCTGAAACACGGGTTGAAACGCGACTTTCCGGTCATATCCGTACTGCGAAGACCTTAAACACGCCGAAGCATGCGAGGTCATTCATAGAATCAATTATTAGAAATGTCGCCCTAAATCGCTGCAGCCCGTGTTTAACGAGCTACGCTGGCGGAACCAAGGGGAAAATTGTGAACGCTTTTGGCGAATGCCCAGCGTAAGATCAGCCCACACCGTTTTACCGGCCTGCCTGGCCATCCCGCCCGATGATCTTGTCGGGCTTTTTATTGCCTGCATGAAAACCTGTAGGAGTGAGCTTGCTCGCGATGAACCTGAGGACGCCGCGGAGTGTCAGGTTGCCAGCGTCATCGTTGACGACCATCGCGAGCAGGCTCGCTCCTACAGGGGATCGGGTTCAGGCCAGCGCCTTGAGGGTGACATCGATGTGTTGCAAAACCTCGGCCTCGCCCTTCTCGCCCCAATACAAGGCGATCATTTGCTTGTCGGCCTCAACCTTGTAGACATTGTCCGGCAATTTTTCGAAATGATTGAGCAGCACCTGATCTTCACAGATTTCCTGCCACTGGTTCACCCAGATACCCGGTGATTTTTGCCAGTAACTCCAGCACGCCGGCTGATTGCCACGTCGCGGGCGATGGTACTGGGCGCAGGGACTCGGCGGCTCCTGGCTCAGCCAGTGCGGCCATTCCTGGGGCGCCAGTTGCATGGCCAGGCCGATGCGTCGGGCCTCCATCCGCAAGGCTATGCGCCCGCTCTGAACTCGCGACGGGCGCAACCATGCCAGCGGGCTGAGTACCACCAACAGGATTGACACCACTATCCAGACCGTCATATCTGTACTCCCGATTCTTGATGAGCCCATTGTGTCACTTTGGAACCAATGCGCTTGAAACCAGCCATACTTACCAATATTGCAATCCTCAGGAGGAGCACCTCATGCCCTACAACCATATTCTGGTCGCTGTAGATCTGACCGAAGAGTGCGACCCTGTGATTCACCGCGCTCGCGAACTGTCGGTGAGCAACGGTGCGAAATTGTCGCTGGTGCACATTGTCGAGCCGATGGCGATGGCCTTCGGCGGCGACGTGCCAATGGACCTGTCACAACTGCAACAACAGCAGTTCGATCAGGCCAAGGAGCGCCTTGATCGCTTGATCCTGAAATACCCGGAGCTCTCCAAGGAATACAGCCACCTGACCTACGGCCAGCCACGCCAGGAGATCCACCACCTGGCCAAGGAGCAAACCTGCGACCTGATCGTGGTGGGCAGCCATGGCCGGCACGGCCTGGCACTGCTGCTGGGCTCTACCGCCAATGACGTGCTGCATGGTGCGCCTTGCGATGTGCTTGCGGTGCGCCTGCAAACCAAAAGCTGACATTACAAAGTCACTGTAGGAGCGAGCTTGCTCGCGATGGTCGTCAACGAAGACGATGTAAGCCTGACACCCCGCGATGCACTCAGGTTCATCGCGAGCAAGCTCGCTCCTACAGGGAATCCATTTCAACCAGCAGATCGCATTGCATACGAAAAACCCGGCGCTCATCACTGAGCGCCGGGCTTTTTTATCGCACGATCAATCAGGCATCCAGTTCGGCCCAACGCTCGACCATGACGTCGAGTTCAGCCTGCAACTGCGACAGCTGGGCGATCACCGCAGCGGTTTCGGCAGCAGGACGCAGGTAGAAACCGGCATCCGCCATCTGCGCTTCAACAGCAGCGATCTGCTGCTCCATGGCTTCAATCTGCCCCGGCAACGCTTCCAGCTCGCGCTGCAACTTGTAGCTGAGCTTTTTCTTCGCCGCCGGTGCTTCGACGACTGCCGCAACCGGCGCAGGCTCGGCCTTCACCACCGCGGAGTTCAGGTCAGCCTTGCCGGACTTGCTCTCAGTCACGCCCAGCAGGCGCGGCGAGCCGCCCTGACGCAGCCAGTCCTGATAGCCACCGACGTACTCGCGAACCTTGCCTTCGCCTTCAAAGACCAGGGTGCTGGTGACCACGTTGTCGAGGAATGCCCGGTCGTGGCTGACCATCAGTACGGTGCCGTTGAAGGTCAGCAGGACCTCTTCGAGCAGTTCGAGGGTTTCGACGTCGAGGTCGTTGGTCGGTTCGTCGAGTACCAGCAGGTTCGCCGGTTTGCTGAACAGCTTGGCCAGCAACAGACGGGCACGCTCGCCACCGGACAGTGCCTTGACCGGCGTGCGCGCACGCTGCGGGCTGAACAGGAAGTCGCCGAGGTAGCTCAGCACGTGGCGGCTCTGGCCGTCGATATCGATGAAGTCGCGACCTTCGGCGACGTTGTCGATCACGGTCTTTTCCAGGTCCAGCTGATGGCGCAACTGGTCGAAGTAGGCGACATCGATCCGCGTGCCCTCTTCCACTTTGCCGCTGGTCGGCTGCAAGCCGCTGAGCATCAGCTTCAACAGCGTGGTCTTGCCGGTACCGTTGGCACCCAGCAGACCGATACGGTCGCCGCGCTGCAGCACCATGGAGAAGTCCTTGATCAGGAACGGCCCGCCCGGGTGAGCGAAACTCACGTCCTCGAGCACCATCACCTGCTTGCCGGACTTGTCGGCGGTATCCAGCTGAATATTGGCCTTGCCGGTGCGCTCGCGACGCTCGCTACGCTCGACGCGCAAGGCTTTCAGTGCGCGTACGCGGCCTTCGTTACGGGTACGGCGGGCCTTGATGCCCTGGCGAATCCACACTTCTTCCTGGGCCAGGCGTTTGTCGAACAGCGCGTTGGCAGTGGCTTCGGCAGCGAGTTCAGCTTCCTTGTGCACGAGGAAACTGGCGTAGTCGCCGTTCCAGTCGATCAGGCCGCCGCGATCCAGTTCGAGGATGCGGGTGGCCAGGTTCTGCAGGAAAGAACGGTCGTGCGTGATGAACAGCACGGCGCCCTGGAAATCCTTCAGCGCTTCTTCAAGCCAGGCGATGGCACCGATGTCCAGGTGGTTGGTTGGTTCGTCGAGCAGCAGCAGGTCCGGCTCGGACACCAGGGCCTGGGCCAGCAGGACGCGCCGACGCCAGCCGCCGGACAATTCGGCGAGGGTCTTGTCGGCCGGCAGTTGCAGGCGGCTGAGGGTGCTGTCGACCAGGGTCTGCAAGCGCCAGCCGTCACGGGCTTCGAGGTCGTGCTGGACGTGCATCAGTTTGTCCAGGTCGGCATCGGTGACGCAGTTCTGGCTCAGGTGGTGATATTGGGCGAGCAATGCACCGACACCGTCCAGGCCTTCGGCTACTACGTCGAACACGGTCCGCTCGTCGGCTACCGGCAATTCTTGCGGCAATTCGCCGATCTTGAGCCCGGGTGCGCGCCAAACGGAGCCGTCATCGGGCTTCTGGTCGCCCTTGACGAGCTTCATCATGCTGGACTTGCCAGTGCCATTGCGGCCGATGATGCACACCCGCTCACCACGGGCGATCTGCCAGGACACCTTGTCCAACAACGGCATAGCGCCGAAAGCAAGGGACACATCGCTGAATTTGAGCAGGGTCATGAGCTTCTCCAAAAACCGGGCGCGCATTCTACCTGACTTGAGGCTTCAGAAGGCCGGCAATTTCACTGTCGTAGCACTCTGAATGACAAATGTTGCGAACTGAAGCGGGAAGACCCGCAAAGCTTTCGCCGGCTGCTGGCAAAAGGCTAAGCTACAGACAATTCAGTGCGGGCCCTGGCCCGCACTTGTCATGATTTCTCTGCACGGATGTCTCATGCGCAGTCGCCTTTTCAATCTTTTGTCTGCTTTTTTACTGTCTGCCGCTGCCGTTCAATCCGCCCAGGCGGTGGACCTGTCCACCCAACGCCAGTATTACGATGAAGCCAAACGCGCCTTGGCCAAGGGCGACAGTGGCCCGTATTTCCGTTACAGCCAGGCCCTCGCCGATTATCCGCTGGAACCTTACCTGGCTTACGACGAGCTGACCGCGCGCCTGAAAACCGCGAGCAACGCCGAAATCGAGAAATTCCTCGCCGAACACGGCGACCTGCCCCAGGCCAACTGGATGAAACTGCGCTGGTTGCGCTGGCTGGCGGATCGGGGCGACTGGGCGACCTTCGTCAAGTATTACGACCCGAAAATGAACTTCACCGAACTGGATTGCCTGAATGCGCAGTACCAGATCAGCCACAACCTCAAGTCCGAAGGTTACGCCAACACCGAAAAGCTCTGGCTGACCGGCAAATCCCAACCCGACGCCTGTGACGCCCTGTTCGGCATGTGGGCCGCCGATGGCCAGTTGACCGAGCAAAAACGCTGGGAGCGCGCCAAACTCGCCGCCCAGGCGCGCAATTACCCGCTGGCCAACAGCCTGGTCAACGGCATGACCACTCTCGCCCCTCGCGGTCGCTTGCTGGTGGACGTCGCGCAGAAACCGGAACTGCTCAACCAGCCGTCACGCTTCACCCCGGCCGATGAAGCCATGTCCGACGTGGTCAGCCTGGGCCTGCGCCGCCTGGCTCGCCAGGACCCGGACAAGGCCATGGACCTGCTCGACGGTTATGCCAACAGCATGCACTTCTCCCGGGATGAAAAAGTGGCGATCGCCCGGGAAATCGGCCTGACCCTCGCACGACGTTTCGACGGTCGCGCACTGGATGTCATGACCAAATACGACCCCGAACTGCGCGACAACACCGTTTCCGAATGGCGCTTGCGCCTGCTCCTGCGCCTGGCACGCTGGGACGATGCCTATCAGTTGACCCGCCGCCTGCCCCAGGACCTGGCCACCACCAACCGCTGGCGCTACTGGCAGGCCCGCAGCCTGGAACTGGCGCAACCGCAGAATCCGGAAGCGCAGACACTCTACAAAAGCCTCGCCCGCGAACGCGACTTCTATGGTTTCCTCGCCGCCGACCGCTCGCAGTCGCCCTACTCGCTGCTCAACAAACCGCTGGCGCTCAGCCAGGCCACCATCAACAAGGTGCGCAACACGCCCGGCGTGCGCCGCGCCCTGGAACTGCACGCCCGTGGGCAGATCGTCGATGGCCGGCGCGAGTGGTACTACGTCAGCCGCCACTTCAGCCGCGACGAAATGGTCGCCCAGGCCAAACTGGCCTACGACCTGAAATGGTACTTCCCGGCGATCCGCACCATCAGTCAGGCGCAGTATTGGGATGACCTGGACATCCGCTTCCCGATGGCTCACCGCGAGACCCTGGTCCGTGAAGCGAAGAACCGCGGCCTGCATCCGAGCTGGGCGTTCGCCATCACCCGCCAGGAAAGCGCATTCATGGACGACGCACGCTCAGGGGTCGGCGCTTCGGGCCTGATGCAACTGATGCCCGCCACCGCCAAGGAAACCGCACGCAAGTTCAGCATCCCCTATAGCTCGCCACAACAGCTGCTGGATCCGGACAAGAACATCCAGCTCGGTGCCGCCTACCTGAGCCAGGTGCACAGCCAGTTCAACGGCAACCGCGTCCTCGCCTCCGCCGCCTACAACGCCGGCCCCGGCCGCGTCCGCCAATGGCTGCGCGGCGCGGACCACCTGAGTTTCGACGTGTGGGTGGAAAGCATCCCGTTCGACGAAACCCGCCAGTACGTGCAAAACGTGCTGTCATATTCGGTGATCTACGGCCAGAAGCTCAATTCGCCACAACCGATCGTGGATTGGCATGAGCGGTACTTCGACGATCAATGATTCAAATCGATCCACAAAAAAAGCCCGCATCACAGATGCGGGCTTTTTTAATGCTCAGAATTTCTTTGCCGGCTTGAGCCGTGCGAAGACCTGTTTTCCAAGCTGGGTCAGGCGATACTTTTGTGCCGGACTGCTTGGCGATTCGGGATGGGTCATTTCTATCCATGCGACCGCTAATGCAGGCCTGAGATAGTTAGCCCGAAAGGTCGCCTTGTGCACCAATCCGATCTCAGCCATCAATTCGCTGATCTTTCGCGGACCATTAAGATGCAGTATGGAAAGCAACTTCTCTACTGGGTCGCTTACTAGGTCGCTTACTAGGTCGATTTCTGGCTCACCCCGTACTGCCTCCGATAGTGCAACGCTCATGGCTTGCAACATGAACTCTACGAAAGGCGTTGATTCGGCCAAATGATCAGCCACCGACAATGCAGCGTAGTATGCCTCCTGCTGATCCCGAATCACCGCCTCAACCGGTAAGTAAGACAATACCGGGCGCCACTGACTGAGAATCAGGGTTTGCCAAAGGCGTCCCATGCGTCCGTTACCGTCAGCGAAGGGATGGATGAATTCGAACTCATAATGAAAGACGCAGCTGGTAATCAGCGGATGCCAGTCCGAGGCACCAAGCCACGCCAGCAAGTCATCAATCAAGTGCACTACGCGACTCGGTGGCGGCGCCATATGGATCAACTTGTCGCCACGATAGATACCCACACCGGCTCGACGAAACTGCCCGCATTCATCAATCAATCCGCCCATCAGCAGTTCACGGGCTCGCAGCAAATCGGTCCGGCTGCTCGGCTGCCAATCAGGCATGGCTTCGTATGCAGCAAACGCATTTCGAACTTCCTGGATTTCCCGAGGCAACCCCAGCACACGCTGCCCTGCCAGAACGGCGGTCACTTGCTCGATGCTCAGCGTATTGTTTTCGATGGCCAAAGAAGCCTGAATCGTTCGAATCCGATTGCCACGACGCAACTGAGGTGTCTGCAGGCGTTCGTCCATCGCCGTAAGCTGACCGATCTGTTCGCTGATATCGGCGATCAGCGACAACATTTTCGTCGTCAAGGTCAACGGTGGTTGATAACGGCTCATATCCTCATCCGGGCTCATGACAGTGGACGACATAATGCCCGAACCGGGCAACATTCATCATGTAGTCATTCACGCCGCTTCATTCCCATCACTGAACTGCAACGCCGCCAACCGCGCATACAACGCATTGCTGGCGATCAGTTCCTGATGCGTGCCCACCGCCACCAGCTTCCCTTGATCCATCACGGCGATCCGGTCGGCGTTTTTCACCGTGGCCAGGCGATGGGCGATGACCAGGGTGGTACGGTTTTTCATCAGGCTCGGCAGTGCCTGCTGGATCAGGTGTTCACTCTGGGCGTCGAGGGCGCTGGTGGCTTCGTCGAGGAGCAGGATCGGCGCGTCCACCAGAAGCGCCCGGGCGATGGCCAGGCGCTGGCGCTGGCCACCGGACAAACCGAGACCGCCGTCCCCCAGATGCGTCTGGTAACCGTTGGGCATGGCTTCGATGAAGTCATGGGCATAAGCGATCTTTGCCGCTTCCTGTACCTCGGCCAGGGTCGCCTGCGGATTGCCGTAGCGGATGTTTTCTTCGATGCTGCCGAAAAACAGCGCCGGTGTTTGCGAGACCAGGGCGAAGCAGCGGCGCAGGTCCAGCGGGTCGAGCTGAGTCAATGGCACGCCATCGAGCAGGATGTGCCCCTCGGCCGGGTCATAAAAACGCAGCAGCAAGTCATACACCGTCGATTTGCCGGCCCCTGATGGCCCGACCAGCGCCAGGGTCTCACCGGCATTGACGGTCAGGCTCAAGCCGTCGACGGCATAACTTTCCGGTCGCGACGGGTAGGAAAAACGCACATTTTGCAGTTGCAGGTGGCCGTCGACCCGGTCCGGCAATGTCACCGTGCCGGTCACCGGCGGCAGGATGATGTTTTCCGAACGCAGCAACTCGGCAATCCGCTCGGCCGCGCCGGCTGCCCGCTGCAATTCGCCGATCACTTCGCTCAACGTGCCGAACGCACTGCCGACGATCAGGCTGTAGAACACGAACGCCGCCAACTCGCCGGCGGAAATTCGCCCGGCGATGACGTCCATGCCGCCAACCCAGAGCATCACCCCGACCGCGCCCAATACCAGCACGATCACCAGGGTAATCAGCCAGGCCCGCTGGAAGATGCGTTTGCGCGCAGTGTTGAATGCCTCCTCCACCGTCACGGCAAACCGTTGCTCGTCCTGGGCCTGATGGTTGTAGGCCTGCACGGTCTTGATCTGCCCCAGGGTTTCCGACACATAGCTGCCGATATCGGCAATCCGGTCCTGACTCAGGCGCGAGAGGTTACGCACCCGGCGTCCGAAGATCAGGATCGGTGCGATCACCAAGGGCAAGGCCACCACCACGATACTGGTGAGCTTGGGGTTGGTGATGAACAACAGGACAATCCCGCCGATCACCATCAACAGATTGCGCAGGAACAACGACAGGGAAGATCCGATGACCGATTGCAGCAGCGTGGTATCGGCGGTCAGGCGGGACTGGATTTCCGAGCTGCGATTGTCTTCGTAAAACCCCGGGTGCAGGTAAATCAGATGATTGAACACCTGGCGCCGGATATCCGCCACGCAGCGCTCGCCGATCCACGACACCAGGTAAAACCGTGCAAACGTACCGATCGCCAGCCCCACCACCAGCAACATGAACAGCGCGATGGACTGATTGAGCAGGTGCGGTGACTGGGTCATGAACCCCTTGTCCACCAGCAGGCGGATGCCCTGCCCCATCGACAAGGTGATGCCCGCGGTGACGATCAGCGCCAGCAAGGCGCCAAAGGCCTGCCAGCGATACGGAGCGATGAAACGAATGGCCAGGCGAACAGCACGGCGGTGACGGGCAGAGAGCATCGCAATTTTCCAGGACAAAGCAGTCATTAGGGTCAGCCTATACCGCTCAATGGGGTGGCTCGCTGCAAATCACAATGAGTCAGGTTAATTATGTCCACCAACACTAGAGGCTAGACGCTATTGGTCTAAAGTTCGGGTAGCCACGCGAAGGCATTTCTGCTGGACTGGATGTGTCCCCCGGAAAGATCGCAGGGAGTTGTCATAGCCCGGTCACCTGGCGGTTCTACAGTAAGCACACAACCTGATGAGGAGACAGGCCATGTCCTTGCAACACAGCAGCGATGACAAGATTCAAGTGATCCGCACGCAACCAGACCAGTCTCTGGGTTGCTCGATTATTGACGAGCAGGGTCGCGAAGTACCGATCACTGAAGAGATGATCCAGAAAGCTTGCAGCGAACTGGAAAAGCGATTGGTCAAGCCTGCCGAACAAGAGTGATATAGCCACCGTCTTCTTGACCCGGCCCATTGTTGGCCGGGTTTTTTATGCCTGCTTTTCCAATTCGGAACCGTGGCGCGCCCTTCGCGAGCAAGCCCGCTCCCACACTGGATCTTCATGCACCACAAATCCCCTGTGGGAGCGGGCTTGCTCGCGAAGGGGCCACCAGGGTCTATCAGATGGCCGTCGCCCCCAACGCCGCCACAATCCTCTGCAACTCAGGCGCATCCCCCTCGATCCGCACCTGCAGCCCGTCGATCTCCCGGCGCGACGGATATTGCTTGCGCAGCACATCGAATGCCGCACGCTGCTCGCTGACACTGCCGACCAGGCTGCGACGGAAATCCGCATCGTCACGACGCGGGTCATACACGCCACGACACAGCATCGCCAACGCCCAGGCCGGGTCGCTTTGCGCATTGAGGGTCACGTGCGACAGCCACGGTGCCGGCAGCAAATCGCTCAGGCTGACGCGGGCCGGTTGCCCGAGGAAATCGCAATACGCCTGATAAATCTGCGCGGTCCCGCGCTGCTTGCCGTCGAGGCTGTAACCGGCAATGTGCGGCGTTGCCAGCACGCACAGCTCGGCCAGCGCTACGTCGACTTCAGGCTCGCCTTCCCAGACATCGAGCACCGCTTGCAGGTCTTCGCGCTCCAGCAGCACATCGCGCAGCGCCGCGTTGTTGACCACCGGCCCGCGACTGGCATTGATCAGCCAGGCACCGGGCTTGAGCTGATTCAGACGTTTTTCATCGAACAAATGCCAGGTCGATTGTTGACCCTGCTTGGTCAACGGCGTGTGCAGGCTGATGACGTCGCATTGCTCGACGATCTGTTCAAGGCTGACGTAGTCCCCGCCTTCAGCGGCTTGTCGTGGTGGATCGCACACCAGCACCTTCCAGCCCAGCCCTTGCAGGACCTTGATCAGCCGTCCGCCCACCTCGCCGGCGCCGACCACGCCGTAGGTACGCCGGGTCAGGTCGACACCTTCGATTTCGGCCAGGGTCAACAGGCTGCCGAGCACATAGTCGACCACGCCGCGGGCATTGCAGCCCGGTGCGCTGGACCAGGTGATGCCGACCTGCTGAAAGTAATCCAGGTCCAGATGATCGGTGCCGATGGTGCAGGTTCCGACAAAGCGCACCTTGCTGCCTTCGAGCAGCGCGCGATTGACGTTGGTCACCGAACGCACCAACAGCACATCGGCCTGCTCGACCATGGCACGGTCGATGGCGCGTCCCGGCACCCGGCGGATTTCACCGAAGCCTTCAAAGAACGCATCGAGCAGGGGGATATTTTCGTCGGCAACAATCAGCATGGCAGGCTCCTTTGGCGGATCGGCAGTGTAGGCGTAGATGGCCGTTGTGAGCCAGTAAGCATTGCGCGTCCCTTGTGGCGAGGGGGCTTGCCCCCGTTCGGCTGCGAAGCAGTCGCAAACTCAGTCTGCACGGTGCGCCTGGAAGAATGCGGTGGACGATTTGGGGCCGCTGCGCGGCCCAACGGGGGCAAGCCCCCTCGCCACAATAATGATCGGCACACAATCGGGTGGATGATTACAAATCCACAACACGGGTCTTTTCCTGACTGGCGCGTCAACGCGTAGAATGCGCGCCTGTGCTTCAACACCTTTTGGACGTTTCGCCATTGAATCCTGTAATCGAGAATACCGTCGCCACTGCTCCTGCGCGGACAACACCCGTACGCCTGGAACTCAAGGGCCTGCTCGGCCTGGCCCTGCCCATCATGATCGCGCAACTGGCCACCACGGCCATGGGCTTCGTCGATGCGGTGATGGCCGGGCGCGTCAGTCCAAGGGACCTGGCCTCGGTCGCCCTGGGCAACTCGATCTGGATTCCGGTCTACCTGTTGATGTCTGGCGTCCTGCTGGCAACCACACCCAAGGTCGCGCAACGCTTTGGCGCCGGGCAGTTTGACGAAATCGGCCCGCTGGTACGCCAGGCGCTGTGGCTGGCACTGTGTGTCGGGTTGATCGGCAGTGGCCTGCTGCTCAGCGCCGAGCCGATCCTGCACTGGATGAAAGTCGATCCGCAATTGATCGAGCCGAGCATGGGTTACCTGCACGGGATCGCCTTCGGTTTTCCGGGCATGGCTTTTTATTACGTACTGCGCTGCTATAGCGATGGCATGGGTCGAACCCGTCCGAGCATGGTCATTGGCTTGTGTGGCCTGCTGCTGAACATCCCGCTGAACTACACGTTGATCTACGGCCATTTCGGCGCACCGGCCCTGGGCGGCGTCGGTTGCGGCTGGGCCAGCGGCATCGTGATGTGGTTCATGGCGCTGAGCATGGCCGGCTGGACGTTCTGGGCCCCCTTCTATGCCCGCACCCGTGTACTGGTGCGCTTCGACCGGCCGAAATGGGCCGTGATCAAGCGTCTGGTCAGCATTGGCCTGCCGATCGGTATCGCCGTCTTCGCCGAGTCCAGCATCTTCGCGGTCATCGCCCTGTTGATCGGCAGTCTCGGCTCTACCGTGGTGGCCGGGCATCAGATCGCCCTGAATATCAGCTCGCTGCTGTTCATGATTCCTTACTCGCTGGGCATGGCGGTAACGGTGCGGGTCGGTCAGGCACTGGGGGCCGGCAATCCCTGGCAGGCGCGCTTCGCGGCGAAAGTCGGACTCGGCGCGGCACTGGTGTTCGCCGCGTTCTCGGCGAGCCTGATCCTGCTGCTGCGCGAACAAATCGCCTCGATCTACACGCCTGACCAGGCCGTGATCCAGATTGCGTCGATGCTGATTGTGTATGCCGCGCTGTATCAGTTTTCCGATGCCATCCAGGTGATCTGCGCAGGCGCGTTGCGTGGCTACCAGGACACCCGGGTGACGATGATCCTGACCTTGTTCGCCTATTGGGGCATCGGCCTGCCAGTCGGTTACTTGCTGGGACTGACCGACTGGTTCGGTCCGGCCAGTGGCCCGAGCGGGCTGTGGGAAGGGCTGATTGCCGGCTTGAGCTGTGCGGCGCTGATGCTGTCGATCCGCCTGACGCTCAGTGCGCGCCGGCGGATTCGTAACAGCCGCCCGGCGGGTTGACTGCACAAAAAAAAGACCTGCTTTTGCAGGTCTTTTTTTTGGGCTTTCACGGTTTGCAGGTCACTTCGTTTTCGACCAGGACGCGGTTTCTTGTAGGAGCTGGCTTGCCAGCGATGCTCGTTAACGATAACGCGTGTAAACCGGATAAACGCGGCGCACTTGAGTCCATCGCCGGCAAGCCGGCTCCTACAGGTATTGCGGTGTATCCCGGGGTGGGATCAGCCGGACTTCTTGCGAATCCAGTAGAGGTAGGTGCCCGCCTCTTCGTGCTGCGCCACCAGTTCGTGGTCAAGAAACACGCAGAATTTGGGAATGTCACGACGGGTCGACGGGTCGGTGGCGATCACCTTGAGCAGGCCGCCGGGCACCAGGTCACGAATGTGCTGGTGCAGCATCATCACCGGCTCCGGGCAGTTGAGGCCGGTGGCGTCGAGGGTGCCGTCTACCGGCGTATCAAGCATTTCACTCATGATTAACTCCTGAAACTGGCCGGCATTGTCGCGCATTGCCGGGTGTTCGGTCACCTGTGGCATATCGCCGCCGTTGCGGGATTGGCACTGACCTATGGGAGCGGGCTTGCTCGCGAAAGCGGTGTGTCAGCAACGTTGATGTCGACTGACAGGACGCCTTCGCGAGCAAGCCCGCTCCCACATTGGGCCGCGTGTATCAGCGGGATTTCGGCTTCTTCACGTCCAACCGACGCAAATGGCAGGTCACTTCCTCGCGGTCGTGGTACAGCTGCTTGCAGCCGATCTCGACCTTGATGCCCCGCGCCTTGAAGCCATCGGCAATGCGCTCGAGCAAACGCTTCACCTCGGCATAGCGCTGCTTCATCGGCAGCTTGAGGTTGACCACCGCCTCGCGGCAATGGCCGTCGCCGATCCACTCTTCCAGCATCGCGGCGTTGCGTGCCGGCTTTTCGACGATGTCGCAAACCATCCAGTCCACCGGTTGCTTGGGCTTGAAGGTGAAACCGTCAGCCATCAAGTGCTGCACCAGCCCCGTGTCCATCAGGCTTTCGGCCATCGGGCCGTTGTCGATGGCGGTCACCAGCATGCCGCGATTGACCAGTTGCCAGGTCCAGCCACCAGGAGCGGCTCCCAGGTCAACGCCAGTCATGTCGCCGTGCAAACGCTCGTCCCACTGGTCACGCGGGATGAAGTGGTGCCAGGCCTCTTCCAGCTTGAGGGTCGAGCGGCTCGGCGCCTCGCGGGGGAATTTCAAACGCGGAATGCCCATCGGCCACATCGCCGAGTTGTTCGACTCGGCCAGGCCCATGAACACTTCGCGACCGCTCTTGAAGGTCAGCAACAGACGCGGCTTGTGCGCATCTTCCACCAGCTTGCCGGCGGCCATCAGCGCCTTGCGCAGGTGCACTTCGAATTTCTTGCAGAAGTTCGACAGTTCCTTGCCGTCGTTGGTGTCGACCATTTCCAGCCACAGGCTGCCGCACAGCGGAAAGTCCGCCATATGATCGAGGATCACGCTGATGCGGTCGGTTTCCGGCAGATCGATGAAAATCCCCCGGGCCCACTGGCGCGGGAAGATCAGCTCGGCGAAACGCTGCCCGCGCATCAGGCGCTCGGCGCCGTCTTCTTCGGTGCAGACGAATTCGGCGCAGGCAGTTGCCGCCTTGGCCTTGGCATATCCGGCCACGTTCAAGCGCGCGGCGAGGTCGGAAATCTCGGAACAGACTTCGCCTTCGAAGCCCGGCCGGCAATGCATGAATAGGGTGTTCATTCTTACTCCTGGGCAATGGCGAGGAATTTCGGCCACTGCGCGATGCCCAGGCTTGCGTTGAAGCAAAGCCTGTCACGAAAACCCGCGCATGATAGCCGAGTTCGGAACCTGGGGTCTGTCCATAGAGTCCAGTTATTAGCCAGCTACCGAAAACAGGGCTAGGTTTAATGCTCTGCCCGTCCCCTCAGTCCGTAGCCGTGCGGACTCAAAGGAGTGATCGTAATGCCGTCCCTCGATAGCCTGAAAACGCTCAAGACCCTGCAAGTCGGTAACAAGACCTACCACTACTTCAGCCTGCCCGATGCCGCCAGGAGCCTGGGTGAGCTGGACAAGTTGCCGATGTCGTTGAAAGTCCTGCTGGAAAACCTGCTGCGCTGGGAAGATGAAAAAACCGTCACCGGCGCCGACCTCAAGGCAATTGCCGCGTGGCTCAAGGAGCGTCGCTCCGACCGCGAAATCCAGTACCGCCCCGCACGGGTGCTGATGCAGGACTTCACCGGCGTACCGGCGGTGGTCGACCTGGCTGCCATGCGCGCAGCGATGGCCAAGGCCGGCGGCGATCCGCAGCGGATCAACCCGCTGTCGCCGGTGGACCTGGTGATCGACCACTCGGTGATGGTCGACAAGTTCGCCAGCAGCAGCGCCTTCGAGCAGAACGTCGACATTGAGATGCAGCGCAATGGCGAGCGTTATGCGTTCCTGCGCTGGGGCCAGAGTGCCTTCGACAACTTCAGCGTGGTGCCGCCGGGCACCGGGATCTGCCACCAGGTGAATCTGGAATACCTCGGCCGCACGGTCTGGACCAAGGACGAGGACGGCCGCACCTATGCCTTCCCCGACACCCTGGTCGGCACCGACTCCCACACCACCATGATCAACGGCCTCGGCGTGCTTGGCTGGGGTGTCGGCGGTATCGAGGCGGAAGCGGCGATGCTCGGGCAACCGGTGTCGATGCTGATTCCGGAAGTGATCGGCTTCAAACTCACCGGCAAGCTCAAGGAAGGCATCACCGCCACCGACCTGGTGCTGACCGTGACCCAGATGCTGCGCAAGAAAGGCGTGGTGGGCAAGTTCGTCGAATTTTACGGCGACGGCCTCGCCGACCTGCCGCTGGCCGACCGCGCGACCATCGCCAACATGGCCCCGGAATACGGCGCCACCTGCGGTTTCTTCCCGGTGGACGACGTCACCCTGGAATACTTGCGCCTCTCAGGCCGGCCCCTCGAAACGGTGCAACTGGTCGAGGCCTACAGCAAGGCCCAGGGCCTGTGGCGCCTGCCCGGCCAGGAACCGGTGTTCACCGACAGCCTGGCGCTGGACATGGGCAGCGTCGAAGCCAGCCTCGCCGGACCAAAACGTCCACAGGACCGGGTTTCGCTGCCAAACGTCGCGCAAGCGTTCAGTGACTTCATCGACCTGCAGTTCAAACCCACCAGCAAGGAAGAAGGTCGCCTGGAAAGTGAAGGCGGTGGCGGTGTCGCCGTCGGCAATGCCGATATGGCCGGCGAAGCGGATTACGAATACGAAGGCCAGACCTATCGCCTGAAAAACGGCGCTGTGGTCATCGCCGCGATCACCTCCTGCACCAACACCTCCAACCCCAGCGTGATGATGGCGGCCGGGCTGGTGGCGAAGAAGGCCGTGGAAAAAGGCCTGAAACGCAAACCCTGGGTGAAGAGCTCGCTGGCCCCCGGCTCGAAAGTGGTCACCGACTACTATAAGGCGGCCGGCCTGACCCAATACCTCGACGAATTGGGGTTTGCCCTGGTCGGCTACGGCTGCACCACCTGCATCGGCAACTCCGGACCGCTGCCGGAGCCCATCGAGAAAGCCGTCCAGCAAGCCGACCTCACCGTGGCTTCGGTGCTCTCGGGCAATCGCAACTTCGAAGGCCGGGTGCATCCCCTGGTGAAAACCAATTGGCTGGCCTCCCCGCCGCTGGTGGTGGCCTACGCGCTGGCCGGCACGGTGCGCACTGATCTCAGTCGCGAGCCGTTGGGCGAGGACAAGGATGGCAAACCGGTATACCTGCGCGACATCTGGCCAAGCAGCAAGGAAATTGCCGAGGCGGTCAATCAGGTCAACACCGCCATGTTCCACAAGGAATACGCCGAAGTGTTTGCCGGTGACGAACAATGGCAGGCGATCAAGGTCCCGCAGGCGGCGACCTATGTCTGGCAGGACGATTCGACCTACATCCAGCACCCACCGTTCTTCGACGGCATCGGCGGCCCGCCGCCCGTGGTCAAGGATGTCTGCGCAGCGAACATTCTCGCGTTGCTCGGCGACTCGGTGACCACCGACCACATCTCCCCGGCCGGTAACATCAAGGCCGACAGCCCGGCCGGGCAATACCTGCGAGACAAAGGCGTGGAGCCGCGGGACTTCAACTCCTACGGTTCGCGACGGGGCAACCATGAAGTGATGATGCGCGGCACCTTCGCCAATATCCGCATACGCAACGAAATGCTCGGCGGCGAAGAAGGCGGCAACACCCGCTACATTCCCACCGGGGAGAAAATGCCGATCTACGACGCCGCCATGCGCTATCAGGCTTCGGGCACGCCGCTGGTGGTGATCGCCGGCCAGGAATACGGCACCGGATCGAGCCGCGACTGGGCGGCCAAAGGCACCAATCTGCTGGGGGTCAAAGCGGTCATCGCCGAAAGCTTCGAACGCATCCACCGCTCCAACCTGGTGGGCATGGGCGTGCTGCCGTTGCAATTCAAGCTGGATCAGAACCGCAAGAGCCTGAACCTGGGCGGCAGCGAAACCCTGGACATCCTCGGCTTGACCGGCGTCGAATTATCTCCACGGATGAACCTGACGCTGGTGATCACCCGCGAAGACGGCAGCCGCGAGAAAATCGAGGTGTTGTGCCGGATCGATACGCTCAATGAGGTGGAGTACTTCAAGGCGGGAGGGATTCTGCATTACGTGTTGCGGCAGATGATTGCCTCTTGATCTAGCGCTGAAAAAGACACCGCCTTCGGGCTAATGCCGATCAGTTAAGCCTTCTCGCTTGACCTTTGGCCGCAAGAAATCAAAATCCGATGCCTGTACTGGCATCGGATTTTTTTATGCGTCTCGCTCGGGCACTGGAACTGACCCACAACATC